>CAZZPX010000024.1:0-13944 GCA_964655955.1 uncultured Phycisphaerales bacterium
TGCACGCCGGCGCTGCACCAGAGGCGATCGTCGCTCTCCGCCAGATCCAGCGCGGCGCGGGCGTCGGCGGGCGTCGTCGAAACCGTGATCGCACCGGTGACGCCGACCTGCTCGCACTCATCGAGCGTGGTGTGTGCCGCCCCGGCAAAATCGGGGAAGGTGAGATGGCAGTGGGTGTCGAGCATGCGGGCAGGATACAGCGCGGACGGCGCAGCGCAGCGGGAAACCGGGCGCACAAAGACCCGCGTCCGCAGAGTCGCCCGGAGTCAGGGGAGGCGCTACTTCTGGTTCTCGACAGCCTTGCGGATGTAGGCGGTCGACATCGACTTGGGCCGAGTGATGGGCAGGAGCAGCGCCCGTGCCATGACGAGCTGGCTGAGCAGGCCCATGATGCGCGAGACGGCGAAGAGCACCGTGTAGTAGCTGTACTCAGTGACGCTGAAGTGATGCACCAGCGCGCCGGAGATGGCGTCGACGTTGGGCCAGACGTTGGCGATGGGGTGCTTGCCCGCCTTGACGCGTTCGTCGGAATACTCGCCCAGCACCTTGGGAACGACCTTGAAGACGCGATCCGCGGTCTGGAAGAGCGGGTCCTCCGGCAAATACTTCTCGCCGAACTCGTGCAGGCAGGTGAAGCGCGGATCGACGACGCGCAGCACCGCGTGCCCGTAGCCGGGGATGACCCGGCCGCTGTTCAGCGTGTCGAAGGCGAAGTCGCGAAGCTGCTGTTCGTCGGGCACGCCGCCGAATTTCTACATGACGTCGAGCAGCCAGCGCACGCATTCCTGGTTGGCCAGGCCATGCAGAGGCCCGGCGAGGCCGTTAAGACCTGCGGAGACGGAGTAGTAGGCATCGGAGAGCGCCGAGCCGACTGTGCCAGTCGTGAAGGCCGAGACGTTGCCGCCTTCGTGATCGACGTGCAGCGTGAGGTAGAGCCGCATCAACTTGGCGAAGTTGCTCGCCGGGTCCGCGACGCCAAGCATGTTGGCGAAGTTGGCGCCGAGATCCAGACCGTGCGTCCAGTGCATGGGGCTGCCGTGGTCGAAACGGATGCGGTAGATCCCCGCGGCGATGACGGGCACGCGCGCGATGAGGTTCAGCGCGTCGCCGAGCATGGCGAGCCAGTGCTCCTCGCGCTTGATCCCCTTGTCGTACCACTTGCGGAAGACGCTCTCGCGATCCATGAGCATGATGGCGGTGGTGAGCATCGCCATGGGACAAGTGTCGCGGGGCAGTTTCTCCAGTACGTCCCACACGTACTTGGGGACCTGGGAGCGGCGATCCAACTCGCGCTGCAGGGCGAGCTTCGCCTCCTCGTCAGGCAACTCGCCGGTCAAGAGCAGGAAGAACATCTCCTCCGGCCAGAGGTGCTTGAGTTCGAGCAGCGGATAGCCCCGAACGATGAGCCCCTTGTCGGGTTCAACGACGGAGGTGTCGCAGACGAGGCAGCGCACGCCGCGCATTCCGCCGTATGCCTGCTGGACGGTAACCTGGGAGAGGACCTTGTCGCCGTGCTCCTCGACGAGCGAGCGTACTTCAGCGCGATATGCGGGGACTTTCGCTTGCAGGACTTCCTGGAGTGTGGGCATGACGTTGGATCCTCAACGGGTGCGTGCGCGAGCCGATTCGCGGATCGGGAACTCCCCTGGATGGAGAGCTTCGGCGGGGAAGGGACTCGACATTCCTGTGGGGGCGATGATAGATGCTGATAGGGAATCGGGCAACGGGTCAGCTTTTGTTCGGGTCGCCTCGCTCGGGGCTCTGCCGCTGCCGAGGCTGCGACGGATCTTGCCCTCGTCTGCAACGCGGTCGCCTCCACAGACGTAGACTGTGAGGTTCGATCGGACGGTGTCTATCAGCGGGTGCCTGATGTCGCCGCCGCCCCCCCCGCAAGAGGAGGCCCCGCATGCCATTGCGTCGCTTGCTGCTGCCGTTCTTCGCGCTGCTGTTCGCCGTCGTACTGCCTGCCGCGGCGGCGGAACGGGACCTGACTCACGAACGCTGGTACGTGGCGCTCCTCGATGGGAATCGCGTGGGCTACATGCATAGTCGCGTCGCCGAGGAGGGCGAGCGCATCACGACCTCCGCGGAGACGAAGCTCACGATCCAGCGCGGACCGATCAGCATGACCCTCACCGTCGAGACGGAGTTCGTCGAGACGGAGCGGGGAGAGCCGATCTCGGCGGTGGCGAGGATGAACATGGGGGCCATGGGGACGCAGGAAACGCGCTGGACCTTCAAGGATCGCACGCACCTGATCCAGGAAATCAAGATGGGAAGCGCCAGCACGACGCAGGAGATCGAACTGCCCGGCGAGTCGTGGCTGACGCCGCACGCCGTGGGTGAGTTCGTGGAGGCGCGTCTGAAGGCGGGAGCGGAAGCGATCGAGTTCACCACGGTAGATGTGACGCTGGGGACGCAGCTTGTGACGGCCAGACAGGAGATCCTGGAGCGCACGACGGTGGAAGCGATGGGCAAGACGGTGCCGGCCCTGAAGACGCGCAGCACGATCAGCGCCCTGCCGGGCATGTCCACGACGGACTTCGTGGATCCGCAGACCGGCGAACCCATCCGCACGGACATCAACATGGGCTTCGGCGTGATCACGATGCTGGCTGCGGACAAGGAGTTGGCGCTGTCGAAGACGGAGCCGACGGAGTTGATGGTGTCGACGCTGGTGACGCCGACCGGTCAGGAGATCGCCAAGCCGCGCGCGAGCAAACGCGCGACGTACGTGCTGTCGCTGCCGGACGGGGAAAGACTCGCCGACGTGCCGACGACGGCAGCCCAGACGGCGGAGCGCCTGGACGATCAACGCATCCGCGTGACTGTCGACGTGGGCGCGGCCCGGGCTGAGCCGGATCCGGCCCTGGCTGAGCAGGCGCTTGAGGACAGCGCCTTTGTCAGTCACACGGATCCCGTGATCATCGCGCTGACGAAGAAGGCAACGCAGGAAGCGGGAGAGGATCGTAAAGATCGCGCGAAAGCGATTCGCAAGTTCGTCTACGACTACATCGAGCGCAAGAGCCTGGATGTCGGCTTCGCCAGCGCCTCGGAGACGGCCCAGACCCGCGAGGGTGACTGCAGCGAGCACGCCGTGCTGATGGCTGCGATGCTGCGTGCCGACGGCATCCCCTCGCGGGTGGCCAGCGGTCTCATCTTCGCGGATCAGTTCCTGGGAGCGGACGGCGTGTTCGGCTATCACATGTGGACGCAGGCGCTGCTTGCAGATGACGAGGGCGTGCTGCGCTGGGTCGATTTCGATCCCTCCTGGCCGAACCGCTTCGACGCGACTCACATCCTGCTCAGCACGAGCCTGATGGACTCGACGCAGAGCACGCCCGCCAACGACATGGTCGTGCTCATCCCGCTGCTCGGGCAACTGCAGGTGGAGGTCGTCGAGGTCGAGTGACCCGCTCGGGCCGCACCTTGCGGGCGTGCCCCCGGCGCTCGGGCGGGTAGGATGTGCGCATGACAGTCGCTGGAGAGATCAGGGACGTTCCGCTCATGCCCCCGCGCGATCCGGAGGGGCACAAGGGGACCTTCGGCACGGTGACGATCATCGGCGGCAATGCCGCGGGACTCGGCCGCCCCGGCGTCCGGGACAATCTCTCGCTCATGCAGCAGCGTGTGATGATCGGTGCGCCGGCACTGACGGCGGGGGCGGCCATGCGCTGCGGTGCGGCGCTCGTCACGATGTTGCTGCCCCAGCCGGTGCTCGCGGCGGCCCTGACGATCACTCCCGGCGCGACGGGTGTGGCGCTGCCGGTCAGCGCGCGCGGGACGATCGTTGCCAGCGACGCAGCCTTCCTCCTCGACGAAGTGCTCGAGGCGACGCACTGCCTGGCGATCGGGCCGGGGCTGGGAGGCATTGACGTGGAGGGAGACGGCGTCGAGGAAGGCGTCGCTTCCCTCGTGCTGCGCTCGGTCAACCAGGAGCGCGTGCCGGTCGTTGTCGATGCCGACGCCCTCAATCATCTCGCGCGCCTGCCCGCCATCGCGGCGGACATGCACGCGAGCGCTGTGCTCACGCCGCACCCCGGCGAATACAGGCGTCTGGCGGAGTCGCTGGGGATCGAGGCGGATCCGGTGCACAGGGCGACGCGCCCCGACGCCGCCGCTCAACTCGCGCAGCGTCTCGGCTGCATCGTCGTGCTCAAGGGGCCCGGCACGATCGTCACCGACGGCCAGCGCTTCTCTCGCAACACCACCGGCAACGCCGCCCTGGCGGTCGCCGGTTCCGGCGATGTGCTGACCGGCATGATCGCCGCCTGCCTGGCGCAGTTCCGCACGTCGCTCGATCTCTTCGACGCCACGCGGCTGGCGGTGTTCCTGCATGGCCTGGCGGCGGATCGCTGGGCGCGCGGACACGGTCCGGCGGGCATGACGCCCGTCGATCTGATCGATGCGATTCCCGGCGCCTGCGCCGCGCTGCGCGCTCAAGGAGCCTCTACATGACGACTCTCCCCAAGGATCAGCAACTGGCCATCCCGCCCCTGGGTCTCTCCAAGCCCGGCCTGGCGGTGGTCAGCGTGGATCGCAACCTCAAGCAGGGGCGCGTCACCTGCCTGATCGCCGATCAACTGGCGCGGCGGGGCGTCGGCGTCGGGCCGTGCCAGCCCATCGCGACCGCCTGCGTGCGGGCGCGCGAAGGGCTCATCTCGCGACAGGCGGAGAATCTGGCGCATCTGTCGCAGCTCGATGTCGCGGTGGGCTCGCTCGAGGTGGTGAATCCGGTTCGCTTTCGCCAGACGGGACCGCCCGCGCTGTCGCTGCACCTCGAGAAGCACGACCTCAATGCCGAGCAGGACTATGCCGCGATCGGACGGGCGCTCAAGCGCCTGGACCAGTCGTGCGAAGTGCTGCTCGTCGACGCGCCGGGCGAGGGACTGCTCGCGCCCCTGGATCGGACGCACACCACGCTGGATCTGCTGCTCACGCTCGATTTTCCCGTCGTGCTCGTCGTCGAGCCGGCGCCCCGCATGCTCAGCCTGGCGGCGCAGGCGCGGCTGATCCTGCAGAACACGGGGCTGCGCACGGCGGGAATCGTGGTGAACGGCTACGACGCGGACCATCCCGGCGCGGAGATGCAGCAGATCGTGCAGTGGCTGTCGCTGCAGACGCGCACCGACATCCTGGCGACCGTGCCGCCCGTGGAGAACTTCGAGGCGGTGCGCGTCGATCCCGATCTGCAGGCCGCGATCGACGTGACGGATTTCCTGCGCTACTTCCGGCCGGGGCGGTGGCAGTAGAACCCACGACTCAAGATGAGGAGCGGTTGATGCAGGCGAACGAGTGCTTTTCGACGATTCACTACCACTGGGGCGACGCGTCCTGGGACGATTTTCTCAGCCGCATCACCGCGATCGGTATCCGCGGCGTCGAACTGCTGCACACCGACGTGCGCGATCTGGGCGGCAGGGGACTCAAGGATCTGAGGCGACGGTTCGACGACGCCGGCGTTATCGCGGTGGCGGTGGGCGTCGGTAACGACTTCTGCCATCGTCTGGGCTCGGTCGAATTTGACCGCGAGATGGACGGGCTCAAGCAGTGCATCGCGGCGGCGCACGCGCTCGGGGCGAACGTGCTGCGCCTCGAGGGCGGTCAACCCAAGGAAAACATGCCGCTCGCCAATCAGTGGGAGGCGATTCGCGAGGGCGTCGAGGCGGCGCTCAAGTTCGCGCGCGCCGAGGAGGTCTATCTCGCGATCGACAACCACGGCCACATCACCAACGAGGGCGAAGAACTCGCCAAGCTCATCGACTTCTTCGACGATGAGCGCCTCGGCGCCTGCATCGATCCATCCAATTTCCGCTGGTACGGCCACTCCGTCGAGCAATGTGAAGCGCTGATGGATCTGCTCGCGCCGCGGGCGCTGCACGTGCACCTGAAGAACGGCGACGGCAGCACGGGCAAGATGGAGAACTACACGGCCACGGCGCTCGACGAAGGCCAACTCGACATCGCAGGTTTCATCCGCCGATTGGTGAGTGTGGAGTACAAGGGCGCGTGGTGCCTGGAATACGAAGGTCCGCCGCCCACGGACGATGCCATCGCGCGCGGCTTGAAGTTCGCCCAGAAGATCCTGCAGGATGCGGGCGTCAATGTACCGGGGTGAGCCGACAGCGGCGCTGAGAGGTCTCAGCCGCCGCCTACGCTGCGTCAATCCGACACGGCATCCGGCCGCGAGCGGACGTGGCGAAAGATCCTGCCGACCACGGCTCCGAGGCGCGGCACGCGGGCGCCGCGGCGAATCCGCAGCGCGCCGATCTTGAAGAGGATGGCCCACTGCCGAAACAGGAGGCGGTGCGCATCTACAAGCGTGAACTTCGGATCGTAGATGTTCGTCGACTCGGACAGCGCCCCGTTCACTTCCACGATCGCCAGATCCTCGCCCGCCTTGAACTTCTCGATGTCGCTGTAGCGCACGTCGAAACGTCCGAAGTCAAAGCCCGGGAAGCCGTCCGCGATCGAGTCCATGCGTTCGCAAAGCGCCGGCGTGACCAGGTGCGCGCCGTCGCGGAAGAGCGCCCCTTGCGCGTGGTTGCCCGCCATGCCCAGGGGCACCTTCTCGCCTTTCTCGAAGACGTGGTCGAGATCCTGCTTGTGACGCTTGAAGAACGTCCTCGCCTGCATGCGGTAGCGCTTGTGCAGCCAGATGAGTTGCCGCAACGTGTGCTCGCCGTCGCCCGCGATGACGGGGAACTCCTTGTCCGTGATCGAGAGGATCGTGCCGTGCCTCTTCCCGGGCAGGCGGTAATAGAAGATGCCCGCTTCGTACGGCCCGGGGTGGTACGTCTGCACCAGCACGTCCCCGCCCATCTCCGAGAAATAGGTGCGGGCGGAGGCCTCGTTTTGCGCCAGGCGCAGGCCCGTGCCGCGCTCGGCGACGTCGGGTTTGAGGATCACCGGATACGACCACCCTCGTTCCTGCATGACACAGCGCAGGTTGTCCACGCGCTCATCGGCATCTTCCCCGTCGCGCAGCAGGGCCGTGGGCACGACCCAGCGCTCCTGGCCGTGCATCTGGCGGAGGATGTCGAACTTCGATTCGCCCACCAGCCCGCCGTCGGGAATGGCAGGATTCACCGCCGTCGCCGTGGTGAAACCGCGGTGACGAATCGCCAGATACACCACCCAGGGCACCAGCGGCAGATAGAAGACCCAGGGCGGCCAGAACTCGTAGCGATAGCACTTGGTCAGCGCCGCCGTCAGGCGCGAGCGGCCGACCTTCGTCGTCATGAGCAGAATCACCCGCACCAGCACCAGCAGCGTCAGCAGCGCCGCGATCAGCGAGATCCACCCCGCCCCGAAGATCGCCTCGAACGGCCGGGCCACGATCGGGCCGAAGAACGCTGCCAGCGCAATCAGCACCGGCGTCCAGATGAGCCCGGCGAGCAGGGCCCACAGCGCGAAACGGGCGGCATTGTGTCCCACCATTCCCGCGCCGATGTAGGTCGGCACGCGCGTGCCGGGCACGCAGCGGCTGGCGACGATCGCCGTCCACCCGTGCCGGTCGAACCACTCGCCCCAGCGATCCAGGCGATCCGCCGGGAAGAAGCGCTGCATGCGTTTCCAGCGGATGAGCCGCCGTCCGCCGAAGCGTCCCAGCAGCCACAGGCCGAAGTCCCCCATGAAGATGCCGACAAAGCAGCCGATGACGCCGACAAGCAGGTTCAGTTCCCCGCCGCGGATGAGCAGTCCCACGGTGATGCAGGTGAGGTCCTCGGAGATGAACGTCGCGAGCGAGACCGCCACCGTGTGCGTGAAATGCGATCCCTTCTCCGAGAGGTTGAGTTCGACGGGGAGGCGGTAGGGCTCCTTCGCTTTGCGGCCTGCCTCGGCCGAGCCCGTCTCAGCGGCCGGGACCGGGGCGCCATCGCCGGCGGCGTCAGTTCCATCCGGCGCGACGGCGGCGCTCCGGTAGGTGTGCTTTTCCTGCGCCTGACTGTGGGGAACAGCGAAGAGCAGCGACCACGACGCCGCCGCCAGGATCGCCAGGATGAAGTAGGAGCGAATGGAGAGAGAGCGTGGCCCCGGATGCGCGCCTGCCTGCCTCGTCCTGGAGCCTGCCTGCTTCATCGCCACCTCTACCGGGAAGGATAGGCATGATACTGAGGCCTTCCCGCGCCCGCTGCGGCGTGTGGAAAGGCGGGGTCAGGAGGTGTGCGGAGCCGTCGCCGTCTCCTTGACGCTGTCGATGATCTCGCGGTGATTGGCGCAACGGGGGATCTTGTGCTGCCCGCCCAGCTTGCCGCGCTCGTCCAGCCAGCGGTGGAACGTGCCCATCGGCACCGTCGTGATCACCGGCGGGGCCATGCCCACGTCGTCCGTGCGCTTGGTCGTGTAATCAACGTTCTGCTTCTTGATCGCCTCGTCAAAGCGATCGCGGAAGTCGTCCGTCGGGGCGTCCGCCTGCGGCCATTCGATCAGCAGTTCCAGCCCGGCACGGCGGCCGCCACCTGGATAGATCGGCGCGGCGGTGAACTCGCCGATGGGAATATTCGTCTGCTCCGAGGCGGCGCTCACGGCGTTCTCGATATGCTCCACGATGATATTCTCGCCGAAGGCGTTCATGAAGTGCCGATGCCTGCCCACGATGCGCAGGCGCGGCGGACCTTCGCTCGCCAGCGTGTCGAACACCACCACGTCGCCGATGATGTACCGCCACAGTCCGGCGCACGTCGTCAGCACCACGACGTAGCGCTGTTCCTTCTCGACCTCGTGCGCCTGGAACGCCCGGGCGTTCTCGTCATCAATCTCCTCGAGCGGCACGAACTCGTAGAACACGTTCAGATCCGTGAGCAGACGCAGCGGCATCCACTTGTAGGGATCGTCGGGCGGCGGCGACTCGTCCTGCATGGCGATGAACGCTTCGCTCGCCGGGTAGACCTCGTGGCGCACCGGCATGTGCTCCTCGCCGATGATGTTGCGCACGCGATCGATGAAGGGCCGGTAGTTGACCCCGCCGTGCACGATGACGCGAAAGCGCGGCCAGATCTCGCCGATCATCGTGCGCGAGCCGCCGCGCTCGCGCTCGAGCTGAAGCAGTCGCTCCCAGAGCAGGAGCATCCAGCTCGGCATGCCGGTGGCGAAGCGGACATCTTCGTTGATGCAGCTTTCCGCCATGCGTTCGATCTTGCTGGGCCAGTGGCTCATGACGCCGATTTCGCGGCCGGGAAGGTACTTCCTGCTCATGGGCCAGAAGATGCCGCGAGCCATGATGCCGGAGAGGTCGGCGATGCGCAGGCCCGCCGCGTTGCGCTCGACGTTGGTGGAGCCGCCCATGAAGAGGAGCTTGCCGCCGAACAGTTCGCCGGGATGCACGCCGCGGCGCAGCAGGTGGGCGAAGATGTCCAGCGCCGCCTTCTGGTTGTGGCGAAAGAGGGCCTTGCTGACGGGAATGTACTTGTCTCCCGCCGTCGTGCCGGACGTCTGGGCGAAGTCCTCCACCCTGCCCGGCCAGAGCACATCCGACTCGCCGCCGAGCATGCGCTCGATCTCGTCCTTGAAGCCGTACCAGTCGCGCAGGGGGACGGCTTTCCTGTAATCGTCGATGGTGCGCAGCTTGGCGAACTCGTGTTTGCGGCCGAAGTCGGTCGCGGCTCCGCGCTCGAGGAGACGTTCCCACTGCTGCTGCTGGATCTCGCGGGTCATGCCGGCGATTGCATCGAGCCGTTTCAGTCGCCGGCGCAGGTAGAGGCTGAGCCCGCTGCCGAGGAGCGTCATGCGGCGGCGTCCTCCTGGTCGACCTGTTCGAGATGGTCGAGGAAGTCTTCGATGCCGGCAACGAATTCCGCCGGCTTCTCCAGCATCGGCGCGTGGCCGCAGTTGGGAATCCAGCGAAGTCGGCTGTCCGGAATGAGGCGATGGAACTGGCGGGCGGCGTCGCCGTTGGTGATCTCGTCGGCGGCGCCCCAGAGGACGAGCGTCGGAGCGGCGATCTTGGGCAGCAAGTGTCCAAGGTGCCGCTGCTTGGTGCTGCGGCCGAGCTTCACCATCGCCAGGGCCTTCTTGGGGTTGCTCAGCTCCTGGTAGGCGTGGTCCACGAAGCTCTCGACGTCGTAGTCGGGGTCGGCGAAGATCTCGCCGATCTTGCGGCGAAGCCACGGCTTGCCCGGACGGTGCTGCACATCCTTCTCGTAGGTGCGCTCCGCCAGGCCGGAGGAGCCGGCAAGGACAAGGCCGCGCACCAACTCCGGCCGCTCCAGCGCCGTGAGCAGGGCGACGTGCCCGCCGAAGCTGTTGCCGATCAGAGACGCGGGCGCAAGACGTTCCTTGACAAGGACTTCACAGACGGCGTCGGTGACGGCGTCGACATTGCAGAACTGGCGAGGAAGCTCGAGGAGCATCGGATCGAAGACGAGACAGCGGGCTCGCCGCTGGAGCAGGCTCAGCGTCGCCTCGTAGTGCTCGACGAGCCCGAGCAGGCCCGGCAGAAACACGCAGACAGGCCCCTCGCCCGCCTCCACGACGCGCACCGTGGGCCCTGTGTCCGTCTCGACCATTCGTTCCGTGGCTTCCAGGTGCGTCATAAGCCCTCAGTCGTCCGCATGCCTCCCCCCGCATCGGGAGGGATCTGTGACCGCACGCGCATCATAAGCACTTCCCCGGGCATCTGCGCAGACCGTCAGCGCTCGATCCAGCGTCGACAGGATAGCAAACTGCATCCAGGCTCCCAAAGAGCTGCGCCACGCGGGCCTCAATCGTTCGTACGCCGTTCCACGGCATACCACCACGAGCCGTCCGATTCCTGCGTCACCCGCACGACCAGATCGCGTCCCAACACCAGCCAGTGACATTCAAGGCGGGTCGCTTGGCCTGCCGCATCGAAGCGCTCAGTCCAGGTGATGACGTTGCCCGCAATGCCGCCGCGCCAGGTGTCCGCCGCGCGCTCCCGCACGGCGCCGCTGACTGCCGCCGCGTCCTCAGCCCAGGCGGTCTGGAGCAACTCCACGCCATCGAGGGGCAGGGGGGTGAGGCGCAGTCGCCGCATGCGCACTGCGGGGCTCTGCTCTCCGCCGAGCCGCTCGTGCACGAGCAACGCGCCGTCGCCGAGCGGCTCGACGCTGCGTGCGTAGGCGAGGTGACTGCCCGTGATGGCGTGATAGCGGTCGCCTCTCCAGTCACCCGCGAGAACATTGGCCCAAGCGGCTGCGGTGCGCACCTGTTCGAGCGGCCCCGGATCGGGCGGCTGAGCCTCCGCGCCGCGTGCCGCCAACTCCACCACCGCCGGCTGCCCCATGAGCTCGATCAGCGTCAGCATCAGGTCGTCGCCGAGAAGCGCACAGCGTCGTTCCCCGGCGGCGGTTGCGCCTGAGTACTCCAAGAGCAGCGTGCGACCGTGCAGCACGCCGCGGCCAGTACGGGCAGCCTCTGCTGCGTCGAGATCGTTCACCGGCCCCTGGCGATGCTCCAGGGCCGCGACGCCGGACATCGCGGGAAGATCGATGTAACGAGCCCAGGCGGCGCTGGGCGGTGCATGCGAGCCGAAACGACTCGCCTCGATGATGAGTCTGTCCGCCTCGACGCTGGTGATGTTGTACGTGTGGCGACTCGCCTGGGGCGCTCCGTCGCCGGGGTAGCGCACGGTGATCGCCTGCCAGACGCCGACGAGTTGCCGGCTGAACCAGGCGGCAGGCGAGGCGGCGGCCGGAAGCGTCTGGGGCGGGGTGGCGGCTGCGGGACCGGGCAGCGGGGCGTCGGAGGCTGCATCAGCGACAGTTGGCGCAGCGGCGTGCGGTGTCGTCGGCTCTGCATCGCCCGGCGCTTCGCAGCCCGGGCAGACCCAGCCGAGCAGGACGAGGGAGGCGGCCAACAGCCGCGACGGGAAGACGCTCGCTGGCGCAACGCTGCGGCGTCGAACCGGACACGAGGAAAGGGAGGGGCGAGCCATACGGGCAAGCTAGCCGATGCCCCGCGTTTCGGCCATGCGTACCTGGTTCCCGGACCACAAGATCGCCAAGACGGGACGGAAAGCAAGCCGCACCGCGCCTGAGAGGGCAATAGACTCGTGTGCAGGTCGTTATGCCGGATGAGACGTTGATGTCGAACAGTGACCGGATGAGCCGAGTCCTGGCGCGTGCCGCTGCCGGTGAGGAGCAGGCGTGGCGCGAGATCGTCGAGGCCTACAGCCGACGTGTCTTCGCGCTGTTGCGGGCGCGGTGCGGCGATCCGGAACTGGCCGAGGAAGTGACGCAGTCATGCTTCTGCACGATCGCAGCCAAATTGAGGTCCGGCAGCTACCTGGAACAGGGCAAGTTCGAGGCCTGGGTCTTTCGCATCGCGCTGAATCGACTTCGCGACGAGAAACGCCGGCAGGCGCGGCAGGCCGCCCCCGTCGAGCACGCCACGCTCGCGGCGATCTCCGATCAGCAGACGGGCGGGACCGGAGGCACTCGCTCGCTGCGCTCGGCGCTGGCGTCGAGCGGCGGCGAGTCGCTGCGGCTGGAACGACTCGCCGCCGTGCAGCAGGCAATCAGCGCCCTGCCGCCCGCCGATATCGAATTGCTGCAGCTGCGCCATTTCGGCGGCCTGGCGTTCCGTCAGATCGCCGATGCGCTTGGACAGCCGCTGGGCACGGTGCTGGCCCGACATCATCGCGCCCTCAACAAGCTTCGCGATCTGTTGGGTGATCTGGAGACGGAATGACCGACGGAGCCGACAACCCGACCTCGCGCGAGGCGCTTCCCGCGGACTACGATCCGCGGCTGCGGCGCCTTGATGCCTTGCTCGCCGAATACGCCGCGCACGAGCAGGCGACGCATCCTGCCGCCGCCGATCTGCCTCAGCGCGTCTTCGAGTCGAGCCTCGTGGACCTGCGCCGAGGCGAGCCGGCCGAAGACAGCCCGCGGCGATCAGTTGTGGCCTGGCGCCTGTCGGGACGCGTGCTGGCAGCGGCAGCGATCATCGCGCTGATGCTGACCGTGAGCGCGATCATGTGGTCGCGCTCCGGCGGCGGGCCGTCGTCGGGGCCTGTGTTGCTTACCGAATCGGATCTACCGGAACTGCTTCGCGATGGGCGGATGCCGCTCGTCGGTGAACTGCAAAGTGACTACGACCGCCGCATCGCCCGCACCGAGCAGACACTCGAGGTACTCGCCAGCGCCGATCCCTGGACCGGTCCGACGATCTGGGGACAGGTGGACAGCGAACTCATCACCAACGTCGAGGGCTGGTGAACCATGACTGCCAAGACCCAATCCGAACGCCTTCCTCCCGGATCTCATTCGCCTGGTCGCGTCGGCGCATCGGTACGACCGGCGCGGCGACGTGTGCTGCTGCTGGTTGCCCTGGCGACCGGTGTCGCCGCCACAGCCGTGCAAGGATGGCAGGGCGGCGGCCCGGCGGACGACCTGCGCTCGCTCGCCCCGGCAGAGCAGCGCGCCTGGATCGAGGCTCGTCTCGCGCAATTGCAGCGCGAACAGGCGGAATTGCGCACGTTGCTCGCGCGCCTTGACAATGGCGAGACCATCGACACGCCGTATCCGCTGATGCCGGGCTGGCAGCCGGACCCCGCGCCGCGCGACGACGGCTTCGGCCCCGCCCGGTCCTTGCCGGAGGAGGATCATCGGCCGCTTCCCGCGCGTGACATCGAGCCCGTCGACTGGTCGAAGCTCTCGGCCCAGCAGCGGCAGACGTATCACACGCTGGCGCAGGAACTCGCGCCGGAGATGAGCGCTGAACTCGAGCAGATGCGCCAGAGCGAGCCGCAGCGGTATGACGAACTGATGAGCCGCAATCTGGCCCGCCTGGCGGAAATGGTGCAGCTTCGCGATCGCGATCAGGAGGTGTACCGGCTGCGGGCCCGGGATTCCGAGTTGGCGCGGCTGACGGTGCTGGTCGCCGCCCGTGCCGAACGGTCGCGCGCCGCGGACGATCTGGCCGAGACCGCGGCAGCCGAGGACGAGCTGCGCGAACTGGTCGACGAGCACTTCGACGTGC
>CAZZPX010000025.1:0-13940 GCA_964655955.1 uncultured Phycisphaerales bacterium
GGCCATCTTCATCCTGATGGCGTTGCCCGCCTTGCTGGGCAAGCGTTTCGCCGTGGACATTCCCCCGGAGTTCGAGCTGTTGGCGCTGGTTTTCGTCTTCGCCGCGCTCTTCCTGGGCGAGGTGCGCGGTTATTACCAGCGTTTCTGGTGGTGGGACATCGCCCTGCACACCACCTCCGGGCTGCTTCTGGGCATCCTCGGCTTCCTGCTCGTCTATCTGCTCAACGAGGACGAGCGCGTGGATGTGCATCTGCGGCCGCGCTTCGTCGCCTTCTTCGCCTTTCTCTTCGCCGTCGCCATCGGCGCCATCTGGGAAATCTTCGAGTTCACCATGGACCAGGCGTTCGGTATGAACATGCAGAAGCCGATGCTCGGCGACCCCTCGGGAAAGACCGACACGATGTGGGACCTCATCGTCGACACGCTGGGGGCCCTCGTCATCAGCGGCCTGGGCTGGTGGTACATCCACAAGCGCCGGCGGTCGTTCATCGAGGCCTGGATTCGCAAGTTCATCGAGCGCAATCCGCGGCTGTTCCGACACTGAGCGGAGGGGAGCGGCATCAGCGGCGCAGCCGCAGCCGCGTCGGCGCGAGCTGGCAGATCGCCAGCGTGACGAAGTACGCCGCACATGCCGCTGCCAGCCCCACGACGAGTCCGCCGACCGTCATGGGGACCAGCACCTCGGCTCCCAGCGCGATCAGTTCGCGGAACTGATGCGCCAGATTCAGCCACTCGCCGTGCTCATCGACCACCACCGCCACCAGGCGCTTGCGCAATTCGATCGCGTGGATGTGCGGCAAGAACGCCAGCCCCACCCGGTAGGTCAACAGGTAGATCGGCAGGGCTGTCAGCGGATTGGTGATCCAGACGGCGGCGATGGCGGCCGGTCGATTGGACTTGCTCAGCGTCGCCAGGATCGCCGCGAGAATCATCTGCAGGCCCACCGGCGGCGTGAAGGCGACCAGCACGCCGATCGCCATGCCGCGCGCCACCTGCCGCGGGCTGCCGTGAAAGCTCAGCACCCAGCGGATGACCCGGCGGAGGCGCCGGCCATGCTGGAACTGCGTCGACTTGTTCGGCTGTGATTCCAGTGCAGATTCTCTGCAAATGGCGGGCACCGAATTCGTCCGCTCGAGTCGGTCCCGCCGGCGACATCCAGGGATAGCATATGCGGCGAGTATCCATTCATGGCCATACTCCTGCTCATCCTGGGACTGGTGATACTGACCGGCGGCGCCGAACTGCTCGTCCGCGGCGCATCGGCCCTCGCCCGCGCCGTCGGCCTGCCCGGGCTCATCATCGGGCTGACCGTCGTGGCATTCGGCACGAGCGCCCCGGAGCTTGCCGTCAGCGTCAAGGCCGGCCTCGCCGACCAGGCTGACGTCGCGCTCGGCAACGTGGTCGGCAGCAACATCTTCAACGTGCTCTTCATCCTCGGACTCTCCGCGCTCATCGCGCCCCTCGCTGTCTCCACGCAACTCGTGCGGCTCGATGTGCCGGTGATGCTCGCAACCGCCGCTCTCGCCTGGCTCCTGGCGGCGGGCGGGGTGGTCAGCCGCGCTGAGGGTGCGCTGCTCGTGCTGCTGCTCGTAGGCTACACCACGCTGCTCATCATCCTCGGCAAACGTCAGGAGGAGCGCCGGCTGCGGCAGATCACGCACGAGACGCGCGTCGAATCCACCGCCGCCGAGGCGCAGCCGCGGCCCGGCGCGCTGTCGCTCTTGTGGGCGCTCAGCTTCGTCGGTGTCGGCCTGGCGCTGCTCGTGCTCGGTGCGGGCTGGCTCGTCGACGGGGCTGTCGCTCTTGCCCGGGCGCTGGGCGTGAGCGAACTGCTGATCGGCCTCACCATCATCGCGGCCGGAACCTCGCTTCCCGAACTCGCCACCTCCGTCGTCGCTTCTCTCCGCGGCCAGCGCGACATCGCCGTCGGCAACGTCGTGGGCAGCAACATCTTCAATGTGCTCGGCGTGCTCGGCGCCTCCGCCGCCCTGAGCGGCACCGGCGTCGGCGTCGCCCCCGCCGCCCTCCGCTTCGATATACCCGTCATGCTCGCCATCAGCATCCTCTGCCTGCCGATCTTCTTCACCGGCGGCCGTATCTCACGCTGGGAGGGCGGGCTTTTTCTTATCTACTACCTCATCTACCTCGCCACGCTCATCCTCGCGGCGACGCGCTCCGAGGCGCTGCCGATCTTTGCAGCCGCGATGCTCTGGTTCGTCATCCCCTTGACTCTACTCGGCTTGGCGATGAGCGTTTTGGTGTGGGTGCGCCGGCGGCGCGGACGCTAGCAGGCACAGCTTCTTCAGCAGCGCCTTTCTGATGCAGGCGGCGCGCCCGCTCCGGCGGCAAATCTCCGAGGCGCTGCGCGCTGCTTCGCCCGAGGCGCCCGCGCGGCGAATGAGCGCGCTGCGCCCCGACCCTCGCCGATGGCTGCGCGAGAGTCAGCGTCCGTACTGTTGACCATCACGCAAACGAGACTGCAACGCCTCGGACGGGCATGGGCCCGATCCGCGACCTGCACACCTTACCTGAGAAGACGCACCGCAAGGAGACACCCACATGCAACGTCGAAGGCAAAGCCCGTATCTACTCGCACTGCTCGCAGCCGCGCCGTTCACACTGGCGCCTGTCGCAACTGCTCAGCACGACAACGACTATTACAACGACGAGGAATACGAGTACGAATCGGACGAGGGGGTTCATGAAGAAGAGTGGTACGACCCCAGCGACTGGTTCAACGATGACGGCCGCATAGATTACGAAGAAGACGGATGGGGCTGGGGCGGCTACGACCCGTACTACGACGACCGGTATGACTATTACGACTACGACAACGGCTACGGGTACGACTACTACGGCGACCAGAACCGCTACGGCAATCAGCACCAGAATCAGTACGGCCAGCAAGGCCCTGATTACAACTGGAGCACGTACAGCGACGCCTACTACGACGGCTACTACGACGCCATGAGGCAGATGCGCCAACAGCAGTGGCAGCGCGGCCAGCAGTGGCAGCAGAACCGGCAGCGCAACTGGCAGCAGGATCAGCAGTGGCCCCAGAGTCCGCAGCAATAAGGCCAGCAGCAGAACCAGCAGGTGCGGCAGACGCTGCAACGCTACGGCCTCGATCAGAACGAGATCCGGCAGCTCGAGCGACAGAACTTCGACCGCCGACAGGTCGAGCGCACACTGGAGCAGGAACTGCGGAACCAGGGGTACGATCGTGACGAGGTCCAGCAGCGGGCACAGGAAATCGCTCGCCGCGTCCACCAGATGAAGCGGGGTCAGCAGCAACGGACCTGGCAGCAGGATCAGCAGCAGCGCCAGAACCAGCAGCGCAACTACCAGCAGGATCAGCAGAGCCGCTACGATTCGCCCTACTGGCGCGATGAATATGAATACGATCGCCACCAGCGCAACCAGGGCGGCGGCTTCGCCTACAGCGACCAAGGCGACTACTACCCAGGCGACTGGTACAATCGCCGGCAGGCGGAGCGGCCGCGGGACCAGCAGCAGCGCGACCCGCAGCGCTGGACTCAGCAGCGCAGCCAGCAGCGCAACATGGATGCGTACGCAGACCGCAATCACACTCGCTCCATGAACGCGAACCTGCAGCGCAAGAGCGGCACCGTCGAGGAGATGCGCCTGATCGACTCGAGCCCCCTGCCGAAGAACCACACGGTCATGATGATCGACATGGAGGACGGCGATGAGGTTCAGGCCAATTTCGGCCCGAAGTGCAACCGCCATCAGCTTCCCTTCTCCGACGGCGATCGCGTCACGCTCTACGGGGACGAGATCGAGCGCGACGGCGAGTCCTTCTTCATCGTGCAGAGCATCCAGGCCAACGGCCGCCAGTACACGCTTCGCCCGGCGAAGCGCGAGTTGAGCCAGTCCGCGAAGCAGCGCACCTGGCCGAACCAGAGCAGCCGCACGAGCACGCAGTACGATCAGGAGGATCGCGCGCAGACGCAGGACCGCCAGCAAGCGACGATCACCGGCACGGTGTCCAAGGTGACCGCCCACTCGACGGACAGCGGCAAGTCGCTCTTTCGCATCGATCTGCGCGACGGCCAGAGTCGCTGGATCCTTTGCGATAACAATGTCAGCAAGACTGATCTTGACCTCGAGGCGGGTGACACCATCTCGCTGAGAGGGACCAAGAAGAACGTCGACGGACGCTCCGTCATCGACGTCGACAGCATGCGCGTGAACGGTGAGCGGCGCGACATCACCAGCCGCTGATCCAGAACTAAGTTCGCATCCATATGCCAGTGAGGGCGACCGACGACGGTCGTCCTCGCTTTTCTGCGCGCCGGAATCCGGACCCGCCGACCCGTCGCTGCGGCTTGATTCTGCGTCCGCGCGCGCGATAATGGCGTGAGCCGCGGCGCACGCATCGCGATGAGTTCCCATGACTCCTGAAACCGCCGGCAAGGCCGACGCGGCGCCGCCCTTGCAGAATGGATCGCCCATGCCTCGAAGCACGATGAACGCTTATCTCATTCGCGAGTACGGCCCGGCGGCGCGTTTCCAAGCCGCCGAAGTTCCAGTTCCGGCACCCGACGCGGGCGAACTGCTCATTGAAGTCAAGGCGACGAGCCTGAACCCAGTCGACAACCTGTTCCTGCGGCAGGACGTCGGTATGAATCCGGAGCTTCCCGCGGTGTTGCACGGCGACATGGCGGGCGTCGTCGCGCGCCTCGGCGAAGGCGTGGATGACTTCGAGGTCGGCGACGAGGTCTACGCCTGTGCCGGCGGTTTCCAGGGTCACGGAGGGGCGCTGGCGGAATACATGATCGCTGACGCGCGCCTCGTCGCGCGCAAGCCGCGCTCGCTTGACTTCGCCGAGGCCTCTGCCTTGCCCCTCGTCGCCATCACCGCCTGGGAAGGATTGCTCGAACGAGCCAGGCTCCAGCCCGGCAATCACGTGCTCATTCACGGCGGGACGGGCGGTGTCGGGCACGTCGCCATCCAGATCGCCAAGCACAGGGACGCCCGCGTCGCGACCACCGTCTCGAGCAAAGACAAAGCTGAAGTCGCACGCGACCTCGGCGCTGATGAGATCATTTATTACAAAGATGAATCCGTCGCGGCGTATGTCGAGCGCCTCACGCACGGCCGAGGTTTCGACATCGTCTACGACACGGTCGGCGGCAAGAACCTGGCGCGCTCCTTCGCCGCGACGCGCCACAAGGGACAAGTCATCAACATCGCGCCGCTCAACATGACGCACGATCTCACCGCCGCTTTCTTCCACAGCCTGACACTGCACATCGAGAACATGTCCCTGCCGCTCGTGACCGGCGTCGGACGCGAAGAGCAGGGCGAAATCCTGCGCCGGATCGCGACGCTGGTCGACGAGGGCAAGCTGCGGCCATTGCTCGATGAGCGACGCTTCAGCCTCGCCCAGGCGAACGAGGCGCACGCCCTCTACGAGTCCGGCGACTTCATGGGCAAGATCGTTCTCACGGCGAGTTGAGGCTCGCCGAGGGGCTCGCGTGGCGGGCGCCCGTCGGGCGCGCCCGGAGTCGCCGCAGCCACCGAGCCGGTCGGACTGTAACGTATGATTCATCTCGCAAAGGAGACACGCCGCCATGATCAACCACATTCTTGCGTCAGCTCTGCTCTGCGTGGCACTCGCTTTCGCTCCCTGTGTTCTGCAGGCAGACCGAACTGAAGCAGATCGACAGCAGGCCGCTGACGACGCGCAGGGGCCCAACCTCCCAGCCAAAGCGGAGATAGCCATGGACGTTCACTATCTTGAGATCGTCACACCCGATGTTAAGGCCACGTGCGAGGCGATGGCGACACTGCATGGCATAAGCTTCAGCGAGCCTGTCGCGGCGCTGGGCAATGCTCGCACCGCCGCGCTCGAGGGAGGCGGGCGAATCGGCGTGCGCGCGCCGATGCGCGACACGGAGGAGCCGGTCGTCCGGCCGTACGTCCTTGTCGAGGACATCAACGACGCCGTCGAAGCGGCCCGAGCCGCCGGCGCACAGATCGCGCTTCCCCCCATGGAACTGCCTGGCGAGGGCACGTGCGCCATCTACTTCCTCGGCGGCATCGAGCACGGCCTGTGGCAGCGCTGAGCCCGCACCGGTTTGGCGGTCGCGTCATTGCTCGGCAGCAGGCAGCGGTGCATCACTCCACAATCTGCGTCACGTCGTATGTCAGCGGGCCGTCCGGCCCCAGCGGAATGCCCAGTTGCATCCACAGCAGCAGGAGGAGCGTCCAGACGATCGTGAACACGATTGTGTACGGCAACATCGTGGCGATCAGCGTGCCCATGCCGCCCCTGGGCACATACTTTTGCATGAACACCAGGATGATCACCAGATACGCATTCAGCGGCGTGATGATATTGCTCACGGAGTCGCCGATGCGGTACGCCGCCTGCGTGAGTTCGGGGCTGATGCCGACGAGCATGAACATCGGAATGAAGATCGGCGCGAACATCGCGTACTTGGCGCTCATCGACCCGATGAACAAGTTGAAGCAGACGGTCAGCAGGATGAAGACAACGATCAATAGCCACGCCGGCATGTCGGCCTGGCCGAGCGCCTGCCCCCCCGCCATCGCCAGCATGCGATCCAGGCCGGAATAGCGGAAGTGCTCGATGAACTGCGCCGCGAAGAACGCCAGCACGATGATCGGCGCCATCGATGCCATGGACTCAACCAGCAGCTTGGCGACATCCTTGTCATTCTTGATGTTGCCGACGGCTATGCCGAACGCCACCCCCGGGATGATGAACGTGAAGAAGATCATGGGGACGATCGCTTCCACCCAGCGGTCGAATAGCTCCCCTTGGCCATGCAGCGGAGCGTTCGGCACGAAGATCATCACAAGCAAGGCGCCGAGCGTCAGCACAAACGCGCCGAGCGCTGCGCACAGGCCGCGCACGTCGGTCGAGGTCAGCCGGTGCTCGGTCATGTCGATGTGTTGCGGAGGCACCGGGCCGCCGTCTTCGGGAGATTTGCGGTGCAGGCGACGCTCGACGAAGAATGACGTCACGGCCCAGCCGGTCAGCGTCATGACGAGCGTGGAGGCAATCATGAACCACCAGTTGCAGGCCGGGTTCATCTCGTAGTTCGGATCGATGACCTGGCCGCCGGTCGTGGCGAAGCCGGCCAGCATCGGGTCGAGCCCGGTGATGAACAGGTTGGCGTTGAAACCGGCGGAGACGCCCGCAAACACCGCGGCAATGCCTGCCAGGGGCGACCGCCCCACTGCCTTGTAGAGCAACGCCGCCAGCGGGGGCAGCACCACGTACCCCGCGTCCATGGTCATCGAGGACATGATGCCGATGAACACCATCGACGGCGTGAGCAACATGCCCGGCACGAGCAGCATGAACCCCTTCAGCAGTGCGGCGATCAGCCCCGTGCGCTCGGCGATGCCGATGCCCAGCATGCCCACCAGCACCACGCCGAGCGGCGGAAACGCCATGAAGTTGTCGACCATGCTGCTGATCGCCCAGAAGAGCCCGTCGCGCGTCAGCAGGCTCGTCGCCTTGAGCGGTTCGCCGCTCTCCTGCCACTCGAGGATCGGCTGACCTGCTTCGTCGTGGGCCGGGCGCTGCACCGTCTCGCCGGCGTCACTCACCACCGTCTCCATCACCTGCTGCGGCAGGCGCGGCTGAACCTGCCAGTCGCCCCAGACGGCAATCGCCGAGAGCGCCATGACGAGGAGCGTCCCCAGCAGGAAGAGCATGGAAGGATCGGGCAGTCGGTTGCCGACCTTCTCGATGAGATCGAGCATCCCCCCGCTCTTGGCGTCGGGTGCCCGGCCGGTGTCAGTGCGGTCGTGGTCAGCCATCAATCGGTCTCCGGTTGGGGGGAATCGTGATTGTGGGCATGGGGGCCGGTGCGTCAAGCACGCCCGATCAGCGTGGCGAGAACGACGGTTCTGACGAAGTCACCGGTGTGGAACCGCTGGTCGCGGCGGGCGTGGATGGCCGGGGCGATCACGAGATCCGAGGAATCTGAACCGGGAGGGGCATGGGCGCGAGCAAGGGATAAGCCCTGATTTCTCAGGGTCTTGTGAAGACGAGGCGGACGGGACTCGAGCCCGCCGGCCGAGATCCTTTCCGGAGAAATCAGAACGCAGCTTCCTCGCCGGCAGAAATGGGCCCGGGCCACAGCGAGCAGTTGGATCAGATGCGTGCGCCAGCGGCGTGACGGGCCAGGAAGGACTCACACGAGATGCCGTTCGGGAGCTTCGACTTGAGTTGCGAGCAAAGACAGTCGTCGTGCAGGAATCACACTGCAGATCGATGTCATCCACTGCTCACTGGTTAGAACTGGCTGATGGTGGTGGTGGTGTTGGTGGGACTGCCGCCGGAGTGGGACTTGGACTTGATCCAGAGCCAACTAGTGGTGACCTTGTGGTGCTCCTTGAACCCGTCGCCGCTCGTCGGGCCGGTGACGCTGGCGGCGGTGGTGAAGACGCCGGGGGTTCCGGCGAGCGAACCGTGGAGGCCCGCGCCGCCATCAACCAGGAGTTCGGCCGAGGCGTGAGAACTCTCGGCCAGCGCCCGGGTCGAGACCTTCGAGACAGCCGTGAGTGCATCCCACGAGAGCAGCGCATCGATCGTGCTGGCTAGGGCGGCGGTGAGGGTGGCGTCCGAGCCGAGCGTGACGCGGGCGTCCTCGGTGATGAGCAGATCGGCCGACGCCTTGTCGTTGGAGTACACGTCGTGGCTCTTGTCGGAGGCGCAGGAGTCGAAGCGACCGTACTCGGCGGCGGCGTCCAGGGTGATCTTGCCGCCGGTCGAGGTAAGTTCGGCGCTATTGCCGATGGTGACGGAGGTCTGGGCCCCGCTGGTATCGTCGGTGCCGATGTTGACGATGGAGCGCGGCGTCGGGAGCGTGATCGTGCCGTTGGCATGCGACTTGACCGTCGAGTTGCCCGCGGTGGCGCTGCCGGCGGTGATCGCGACATCGCCCGCGGCGGTGATATCGGCGCCGGCGCCCACGGTCGCCGTGGTGGACCGACCGATGTCGACGGTCGACTTGCTGTGGTCGGAGTCCACGACGCCGGCGCCGCCTTTGGTGATGGCCCGGGACTCGACGGTCTCGCCGGACACAGCGGCGACGGTCGCGTCGCGGCTGAGCGTGACGGCGGCGTCGGCGCCGATGTAGCTGGTCGACATGTTGTGGATATCGACGACGGTCTGCGCGGACCCGATGCCGACGAGCACGCCGACGGCGTAGTCGAAGGCCTTGGCCTTGACGTCGACGTAGGACGTCGAGCCGATGAAGAGATCGTCGGCGTTGATGACGGCCGGAGCCGACGTACCGGCGCCGTCGGGCGACCCGATGAAGGCGGCGACGACGGGCTTGATATTGGCAGTGGCCAGTGAACCGACGGCGGCGATGAGCGCCCCGTTGCTGGCCGAGGCCTGCACGGTGGGCGCGGGCGGATCGGCGTCGTCGGCGGCCGGTTCGGGCGGGCCGAACGACTGCGTCCCCGTCGACCCGTCGTCAGTCAGATCGACGACGAAATACTGGGTCGAAGCGGTGTCGGGCGTCGCGAGGTCGATCGCGCCGATGCCGATGAACTGCGTGCCGATGCTGCGGTCCTGGACGGAGGAGGCGACGTAGAACCGGATCGTATTGCTCCGGCCGTCGCTGGTGATCGCCTCTTCGTAGGTCTCGGCGAGGCGGATGACGGTGGGGTCGTCGGGATCGGCGCGGACGACGTAGTAGGTCAGGCCCTTGTTGACGCCCACCAGGAGCTGATCAAATACGCCCTGGTAGGTGACAGCGTCGCCGGTCGCAAGGAGATTGACGGTGTTGGTGAGGGTGAGGGTGTCATTGTCGGCGTCGATGGTGACGCCATGGACAGTTTCGGACGCGTCGGTGAGCCGGGCGACCTTGGCGAGGTTGCGTGCGACGCCGTTGTTGGCGTCGGCGGCGGAGTCGGCGAAGGAGATGACGCCGTTGCCGTGGTTGATCGCGTAGTAAGTGTGGCCGCCGGAGACGCCGATGATCCACTTGTTGTCGGCAGCGTGGTAGGTGAGCTGCTGCCCCGTGGTGATCGAAGAGCCGTCGGCGACAGTGACGGTGTTGTTGTCGTAATTGATGGTCGTGATGTCATGACTGGTGGAGGCGATCTTGACGCTGGCGGTCGGGAAGAGGTCGACGAGGTGGCCGTTGGCGGCGTTGGCGGGCGTGGTGGCGAAGCCGTATCGGCCCGGCTCGGAGGTGTCCTTGACCAGGTAGTAGTCGCGGCCGGGAATCAGCCCGTCGATCGGCACGTGGTCTTTGCCCAGGCGGAGCACGTGCTGCGTCGGGGCGCCGCCGCTGGTGTCCTCGGTCGAGCTGAGCTGGATGCCGGTGAGGTCAATGGTCAGGGAGTCGGGCGACTCGACGGTGATGGTGAACGCGTACTCGTGCCCGATGGTGAGCTGGGCGAGCGGGGTGGCGTCGGCGTAGGTGGAGACGACGTCGTAGACGAGCTTGCCGTTTGACCCGAGGGCGATCAGGTCGTTGAGCAGCTCGGTCGCGTCGCTGGAGTCGATGGTGATCGTGCCATCGGGATTAATGTCGCTGGCGGAGAAGCGGAAGTCGAGCGGGCCGTTGTAGGTGAGCTTGTCGCCGGTCTCGATCTTGAACGGTCGGCCGAGCGTGTAGTTCTCGCCGAGGCCCGGCTGGCCGACGAAGTCGATGTAGGTTCCGCTGTTGAGGTCGGCCTGGGACAGCGCGAGCTTGACGATGGTGTTGCCGCCGGAGTGGGTGACGTGGGCGTAGTAGTAGAGTTCGAAGGGCGCACCGAAGTCGATCATGTGGTTCTGGGGCGTGATCGAGACCACGTCGCCGGTCGCGATGGGCGGGGAGCCGACGAAGGTGATGGTGTCGTCGGTGGGGTTGACGGCGCCGCCCTGGAAGAAGGTATCGGGGCTGCGCGTGCTGGCGCCCGCGACGTACCAGGCGCTCTCGGTGTACTTGTCGACGCGGCCGGTGTTGTTCTCGTGGAACTTGATGCGATCGTCGTTCGAGTAGTCTGTGACGCTGTCGTAGAGGTGCCAGCGGTTGTCGTGGGTATCCGACTGACGGACGTAATATCCGCCGCCGACGGTCAAGGAGCTGATCGTCGTGTTGCTGTCGGCGAAGTAGACGACCAGGTCGCCGTCGCTCCAGTTCGGGTCGCTCGTGAAGTTGTGCAGGTAGTCCTCGCCGCTCTCGGCGCTGCCGACGAACGCCGAGCCGGGCACGGTGGACGTCAGGTACGGCACCACGGCCCAGTCGGTGTCGACGTTGGCCGAGGGCACCGACACGTTGGTCATGTACAGGTTGTCGGCGATCTGCGGCGAGGTGGCGAACCAGAGCGTGGTGGGGTCGACGGCGTTGACGTAATAGGTGTGCCCGTGCGTCAGCCCCCCGATCGCCGGGCCGCCGTTGGCGTCGTAGATCACGCCGGCGCCGGTGGACAGAGGATGCGGCCCGGTCGAGCTGACCAGCTGATTGCTCTGCGGATCGACGTCGTCGGTCTCGATCATGTAGACGAACTGCACGGTGCGGTCGTCGATCACGCGGACGGTGTAGGTCTCGCCGTCGTCGAGCCCGCCGATCGGGGTGTCGTTGGCGGTGTAGACGATCTGGTCGCCATCCTGCAGCCCGTGCGGCTGGTCGAACCTGATCTGGTTGTTGGCGTAATCGACGCCCGTGGCCGAGTCGAACGTGAAGTGCGACAGTGTGCCCGCTTCGCCCGCCTCCGCCTGCACGTTCACGCCCGCGGCGTCGATCTGTTCGGCGTTGATGTAGGCCGTCACTTCCGGCTGTACGTCGAGCGTGGCGTTGTTGGCGCCGACGGTCAGGCCGCCGTAGTCCCCGCCGCTGGCGTGGGCGAACCCGGCCCAGACCTGCTCGGCCGTCACCAGCACCGACTCGCCCACCGAGACGACGGCCCCGTCGCCGATATACGCTTTGATCGTCGGCTGGATCGTCGCCTTCGCATCCACGCCCGCGCCGACGATCGCCCCACCCCCCGACGCCCGCCCGTGCGCGAACGGATCGTCCGGCAAGGCGTCGGTTCCCGACTGGGCGGTGACCTTCAGGTTCGCTTGCGCCCCCGGCAGCTTGATCGTTGCGTTGTCGGCCACGTAGGCGATCACGTTCTGTCCCGCCGTCGAGTAGGCCTGCGAGGCGCCGATCGTGCCGATGACGCCGACGTTCAGCCCCAGCGCCTCGGCGTACGGCTTGGCGGTCGTGGTCGCCAGGACGTCGACGTTGTCGTTGGCCCAGATCTTGGCCGCGTTCGTGCCGCCGCCGAACCACGCCTCGACCTCGGGGCGGAACACCGCGTCGGCGCGCGTGCCGTCGCCCGTCCCGATGCCGACCGAGATCGCGTTCGCGGTCGCCTTCGGGTGGCTGTCGGGCGTGAAGGTGGCGCTGAACGTCACGGGCCCGGTCAGAGGCGACGCCTGGGAGCCCAGCACCGCGTCGCCGGCGAAGGACCGCACCGCGCCCAGCGACTTGGACTGCGCCACCGCCGCGCCCGCGATCACGCCGGCGAGCCCGCCGTCGCTGGCCTCGGTCTCGAACTTGTCGTAGTTCTGCGACGCAGTCACGTTCACCGAGTCGGCCGCAGTGATCTGCGCGCCCGTCGCCAGTTGCGCCTGCTGCTGGCTCGAATCCTCAAGCACCGTCACCGCGGCGACGGCGTTGACCACGCCCAACTCCGCCGCCACCGCCGTGCCATTGAGATGATGCGTGCTATCGGACGACACGTTCACCGCGCCGCCCGCCGCGATGCGCCCGCCCACGTACGCGTTGCCCCCGCCGCGCAGCTTCGCCACGCTGATCGACGCGCCCACGCCGACCACGTCCGCGCTCACGCTGCCGGTGTGCATGTCGAGCTTGATCCGGTCGGCCGTGGTCACCGCAACGTCGCCGCCGATCGTGACGCCCGTGCCCGCCGTCGCGGAGCCGAGCACCTCCGCCGTCGTGTTCGATTCGTCCGCCTGTGTGATCGTCGCGGTGGCGTTGCCGGATAGCGCATCGACGGCGTCGGCGAGATTGCCCGATGCGGTGTCGCCGATCGACGCCATCCGCTGCGAGCCGACCGTCACGTCCCGGCCGTGGAGCTGACCGCCCGCCGCGTCGGGGTCGGCCTCGTACCCGCCCAGCGAGTCGGCCACGTCGCCACGATTGGCCCGCGCGTCGGCGTAGGCGCCGATGCTGCCGTACGCCGCCCCCTCGCCGTTCTTGCCCGTCGTCGGCGCCAGCGCGTCGTTGCCGGTGGTCGTGACCGTGTCGTAGGACGAATCGAACTGCCGCCCGAGCGCCCACACGGCGACCGAGCCGGCGATGCCGCCGAAGCCGTCGGCCGAGCTGACCGTCGTCGTCTTCACGTCCCTTCGGGTGACCGCGTGCACGCCGAGGTCGCCCTCCGCGTTGATGATGGCGTTGTCGCCGATGGTGGCCACCGTGTCGTTGCGCACAATGCCGACATCGACCCCGCCGCCGAGCACGCCGATGCCGGCCGTCACGCCGCCGGCGATGTTCGTCGCCTTCACGTCGTTGCCCGCGGTTACGTACACACCCTGCGACGCGGCGGCATCGGTCACGTTGCGGTTGATCGCCGCGTCGTTGCCGATCTTCGCCGTCGTGTCCGAGTGCACGTGGGTGTACAGCACGGCCCCGCTGACGCCCACGCCGCCGGTCAGCGCGCCGGAGATCGCGTCGCTGTTGAGCGTCTCGCTCGACAGCGCCGTCACCGCCACGCCGGTGACCGACTGCGTGCTCAGCGACCCGCTGGCCGGCGCGTCCCCGGCCAGGGCGCTGAGCTTCGTGTCCGTCTGGGCCCGCGCAATGACGGCCGCCCCGGCATCGATCACCGCCTCGGTGTTCTTGACGATGTTGACGTAGCTGAACGAGGCGTCGACGGCCGCACTCTTGAGCGGCGTGGCGGCGAAGGCCAGCCCGCCGGCG
>CAZZPX010000026.1:0-13903 GCA_964655955.1 uncultured Phycisphaerales bacterium
TCGCCGGGTCAGGGTGGAAGGAGTACCAGAAGAGCCGCTCGGTCTGCGGGATCGGCCTGCCGGACGGTCTGAGGCAGTGCGATCAACTCCCCGAGCCGATCTTCACCCCCGCCACCAAGGCCGAGGAAGGCCACGACGAGAACATCAGCTTCGAACGCGCCTGCGAGATTGCCGGCAGGGACCTCATGGAGCACCTGCGGGATCTGTCGCTGACGATCTACAAGACGGCGGCGGCGTACGCCCGCGGCCGGGGCATCATCATCGCCGACACGAAGTTCGAGTTCGGCCTGCCGCTCGCGCCGGACGGCAGCATCGGCGAAGAGCCCATCCTCATCGACGAGGCGCTCACGCCTGACAGCTCTCGCTTCTGGCCCGCTGACAAGTACGAGCCCGGCCGCGACCAGGAGAGCTTCGACAAGCAGTACGTGCGCAACCACCTCCAGGAGTTGGTGGACGCGGGGCAGTGGGACAAGCAGCCCCCCGGGCCGCAGCTTCCCACCGAGATCGTGCGCGGCACGGTCCAGCGCTACGACGAGGCCCTGCGCCTGCTCTTCCAGTAACCGCCGCGACATCCCTCGCCCCGACCCGTCATGGCGCCGGCGGAAACTCCAGCGGCTCGCCGCGCTCCGGATAAATCGTCAGACGCACGGTGCGAACGCTGTTGCCTTGCGGGTCCGGCTGGATGCGGATGATCGCGTAGGCCCGCTGAGCGCTGAAGTCGAGGGTGAGGGGCAGTTCGAGCTGCTGCGAGCCGGGCTGATTGCTGAGCGCGCCGCCGCGGGCCGCTGCCGTCATGCTCCAGTCGAAGCGGGCGCTGCGGAAGGTACCGAAGCGCTCATCGAGGGCGGCGGCGAACTCGGCCAGAGCCTCTTCGCTGATGCGATCGCGCTCGCTGACGACGAAGGCGCGTTTGGTGGCGCCGAGGTCCTCAGCCTGGGCGACGCGGATCGTCGTTGCGGCCTGCTCGACGGTCAGGTCGACGGCCATCCAGCTTGCCAGACCCAGGCAGCCCTCGGCGAGGAGCAGGACCGCGCCGATGATCGCCCCGGCAAGGGCGAGACCCCGCCCGCGCAGGTAGCCCCCCGAGGCGCTCATCCGCGCCAGGGCGGTGATTCCCAGCGCCAGCCCGAGTGTGGGCCCGAGGAAGGGCAGGCAGAGCAGCAGCGACAGGACGAGCGAAAGGACGGCGAGGACGCTCGTGCGCGGTCCCTGCCAGGTGCGCGCCGAGGCAGGCCCGCCCGGGGGCAAATCGGTCCAGCCGCGTGCGTTGGCGTCGCCGCCGCCGAAGTCGTACGGGTTCTCGAGCATTGGCGCCCATGGTAGAGGAGCCGCCGGGAGACTGTCGCGGCTCGCCCCGCGAACCCGCGACGCTGGGGCAGCGTCCTGCGCCCGGCTGGCCTGACATTCTCGCCGTGTGCGTGCCCTGGCCGTTGACCGGCGGCCGAGTTGAGCGTAGCTTGATGGATGCGGAACGAAGCGTTCCCCCCGGCCGTGTGCCCGAGTGGACCAAGGGAGCGGATTGCAAATCCGTTGGGCGGAAGCCCGTCGTGGGTTCGAATCCCACCGCGGCCTTTGCCGAGAGCGCCGAGGCGCCCTCGGCGTTTTTCTGCGCAGCGGATGCGCCTCGCCGCAACGCGGGCGGCCAGGACCCCGCGACGACGACTCCGCATCTCCCTGCTCCGTCACACCCCCCGCGGCCGCAGCCACACGAGCAGGCCCGCGATGACCGAGCCGACGGCGTTGGCGGTGAGGTCGCTGATCGTGTTCTTGTAGCCGCCGACCCCGTGCTCCGGGTCGATCCGGGTGGCGATGTACGCGACCATCTCGTTTAGGGTGCCCAGCCCCATGCCGCACAGGGCGACGAGGATGGCGATGCCGAAGGTCACGGGGACGTTGTGCCGCAGGTGCCGGCGCAGCACCTGCCAGCAGGCGGTGGCGGCTGCGCCGAAGCCGAAGGCGTGCACGACCATGTCGTAACGGATGGCGCCGGGGACCAGCCACCAGGCGTAGAGCACCTTGCCATCACTTGGCCTGGGCGAGGGCACGGTGCCGCCCGCCATGTGCAGGAACCCCCACAGCGACAGCGCAAAGAGCAGCCCCACGCTGAAGCGCACGCTCAAGTGCACGAGACCCACGAACGCGATGAAGAGGAACATGGTGAAGAAGTAGAAGATGAACTCGGTGCTTCCGCGCTGAAAGGCGAAGTAGCCGAAGATCGCCATGTAGAGCGCCGTGAACACGACCACGCGGCGCAGACCCTGCTTCATGTTGTCTCTCCTTCGCTTCGAGCCGTCCATCACAGCGGCTATCATCGGCGAAAGTGCTTCGTTTGCCAAACCGCCGCGCCCGGGGCAGCAGCCCGCGCGGCTCACGCAGGAGACTCGAACATGCCTCAGCGGACGATTCAGGAGTTTCGCCAGGAGCGGCAGGCCGGCCAGGAGCGCGTGCTGGCCCTGGAGCATCTCGGCATCAAACGCTACTTCGCGCTGGACAGCGGCGCGTATCGCGACGGCGATCTGCCCGCCCGGGTGAAGGAGTTGTGCGGTCTGGTCGCGTCGATGGTGCTGCGCTGCAATGACTGCATCGACTACCACGTCGAGCAGTGCGTCAAGCACGGCTGGAGCAAGACGGAGATCGTCGAGGCGTTCAACGTGGCGCTGGTCGTGGGCGGCTCGATCGTGATTCCGCACCTGCGGCATGCGACGGCGACGCTGGAGCAGGTGCTGGCCGAACAAGGCGGCAGCGGCGCGTGAACTGAGCCTCGTGCCTCAGGCCGCCCGTTTCGTCGCCGCGCCTGCTAGGATGGTCTTCCCACCCTCGCACGGAGACAAGAGATGACGACGCTCACCGACACCAGTGATCTTGCCGCCGCCGCGGTCCAGAAGCTCATCGACAAGCACGGCGAGGCGCAGCGCCAGCGCATCGTGGCGGGCGTGCAACGGGCCGCCCGGCAGTGGAAGGAGAGCGATGGCGATGCGGCCGCCTTCGCCGACTTCTGCCTGAAGTTTTTCGTCGCCGATGCGGCGGAGCGCACGCGCCTGCTCAATCGCTACGAGAAGGCGCTGCATTCCGTGCAGGGACATCTCTACGAGATTCAGCGGGATCTGCGCCGCTGGGCGGACCTGCGCGGCGACGAAATGCCCGGCGTCGATGACATCTTCGCCACCTTCGATCCGGCCCCGGATCTCTCCGACCAGTTCTATCGCCAGAAGATCGCCTTCATCGCGCTGCTCAACTTCAATCGGCCGGACCTGACGACGATGCTCGAGCAAGGCGGCGACTGGTCCGTCGACACGTGGGCGGAGGTGCGGATCGGCAAGGCGTTCGGCCCGCGCATCCCCGCAGAGGTCAACGACCTGGCGCGCGAACTGGGGCACAAGTCGCACATGTGGGTCGCGGAATTCCATATCCCCGTCGGCACGCTCATCGATGCGCGCGGCAAGAAGTGGTTTGAGCCGGACCGCAAACTGCTGGCGCACTGGCTGGTGCGCGAGGAGATCAAGGCGGGCTATAACGATCCGGAGGGGCTCGACAAGCAACGGGCGCTCAGCGCCGTGATCGGGCGCTACATCGACGGCTCGCTGCCCGCGGCCGTCATGCAGCAGCGCGAGCACAAGGAGTGGCAGCCGGAGGCGAACACGCTCGACGGCAAGCCGGCCGCGGACACGATCGGCGCCGTTCGTTACGAGCGCTGGCTCGATCAATTCCGCGTCGCCAGGGAGTTCGACGTCTACCACGTCGAGCACCCCAGCGCCATCGCCCGCAAGTTCGAACTTCAGCGCGAGATTCCCGAGGAGGAGGTGGAGCGGCTGCTCGTCGATCTGCTCTCCTCGCCGGTGCGCAAGGAATTGTCGGCGCTCCTGCGGAAGCGTCTCGGGCGGGATCTCGAACCCTTCGACATCTACTTCGACGAGATCGTCGAAGGGAAGCCTTCTGACCAGATGAATCGGCTCGTCGCGGCGCGCTTCCCCGACGAGAAGGCGTTTCAGGCGAAGCTGCCGCAGGTTCTGCGCGAACTGGGATACTCCGCGGAAGACGCGGAGTTCCTCGGCTCGCGCGTCACCGTCGAGATCGCCAAGGGCGCGGGGCACGCGATGCGGCCGGGCGTTCCCGAGTACGGCGCCTGGCTGCGGACGAATCGCCTCAAGGACCAGCTCGGCTGGGACGGCTTCGACACGGCGATGCACGAACTCGGCCACAATCTCGAGCAGTTGTGCTCGACGTTCTTCGTGCCGCGCCCGGCCCTGCGCAACGTGCCCAACACCGCCTGCACGGAAGCGTTCGCGTTTCTGTATCAGTCGCTGGCCAAGAAGGTGCTGGGGATCGAGGCGCAGCCTGACGAGCCGGATCCGTTCGACGTGGACACCGTGCAGACGATGCTGGCGGCCTGCCAGATCGCCGGGCCCTCGCTCGTCGAACTCTATGTCTGGCGCTGGCTGTATGAGAACCCGGACGCGACTCCCGAGGCGTTTCGTGATGAGCTTGTGAAGATCGCCGCCGACGTCTGGCAGCGGTACTTCCAGGAACACTTCGGGCCGGACAAGTATCACATTCTCGGCGCTTATCAGCACATGGTGGCGTACCCCTTGTATCTGCCGGACTACGCGATCGGGCACATCATCAGCCACCAGGTGCGCTCGCACATGCGCGGCAAGGACCTGGCGGCGGAGACGAAGCGCATCACCTCGATCGGCAGGTTTACGCCCGACCTGTGGATGAAGAAGGCGGTCGGCCGCGGCATCAGCGTCGAGCCGCTGCTCAAGGATGCCCAGGATTCGCTATCGAGGCTACAGGCCACGATGAGTCGTTAGGAACCGAGTTGTCCACCGCGAAGCTTGATGTTGGCGAAATCGGCCTGACGCGCGAGGATCTGCCGCACATCGACGCGGGCAGACTGGATCCCCGTGCGTGGTTCGCCGAGCCGCAGCGCCCCTTCGAGATCGAGATCGGTTCGGGCAAGGGCACGTTTCTCGTGGCCCAGGCGGCGGAGAAACCGGAAACGAATTATCTCGGCGTCGAGTGGGCGATGGAGTACTGGCGTCTCGCCGCGGATCGCCTGCGTCGTCACGGCCTGACCAATACGCGCGTGCTGCACGATGACGCGGCTGAGTTCCTGCGCTGGCGCGTCAGCGACGGTGTGGCGCGCGTGATTCACCTGTACTTTCCCGATCCCTGGCCGAAGAAGCGTCATCACAAGCGCCGCATCGTCCAGGATCAGTTCCTGCTCGACTGCCATCGCGTCCTGATGCCGGATGGAGAGCTGCGCATCGTCACCGACCACGAGGACTACTGGGGCTGGATGGGGGAGCACTTCGCGCGGCACGCGTCTCGTTTTGCGGTGCACCCCTTCGTGCAGCCCGACAGCGCGGGCGAAGGCGAGGTCGTCGGCACGAACTTCGAGCGCAAGTATCGGCGCGAGGGCAGGCCGTTTCACGCAGCAATGCTGCGGCGACTCGATGCGTAGGAGCCCGCCGCTCGATCCGCGCGGGAACCGGCCTTTCCGCGCCGATCACGGCCTCGTGTATCCGTAGTGACTGAGCAGGATGCCGAGATCCGGCTGACTCACCGAGCCGTCGCCGTTGACATCCGCGGCGGCGACATAGGCGGGATCGCCCGCCGTCGTCCCGTAGGCAGCGAGAAGCACGCCCAGGTCCTCCTGACCGACGCTGCCATCGCCGTTCACGTCGCCGGGGATGTCGAGCGTCAGGAGCGGGTCGCCGTTCAGGATGAGCCCGTAGTACCACTCGCGTTCCCACTGCGAGAAGGGCGCCTGGGCGTCGAACCAGTCGCGAAAGGCGGCGCCCATGGTCTCGCCCGCGCCGAGCGGCTGCATGAAGTCGTCGAAGTACAGCATGCTGCCGCTCCTGGCGGAGGCGATCGTGATGAGTCCCCAGGTCGTGTTGAAGATGTACGCACCCGCCAGATAGTTTGAGTCAGTGAAGAAGCCGGGGCCGCAGGCGAAGAGATTGTAGAAGAGCGCGGGCGGATCGTGCTGCTGAATCGTGCTGGAGAAGATCCACCCGCCGTCTCCGTTGTAGTGATTGCCAAGGTCGAGCGGGCAGGCGTAGCCCGCAAACGCGTGCCAGCCGGGGTCGCCGCGGCTGGGCCGGATCGTCGACTCACCCTCCAGATAGTCCTCGAACAGCAACGTCGACTGGTCGTCGCTGTGGAAGGGAGTACTGAGCAGCCACTCACCAATGAAGTTGACGCTCGGGGCAGGGTCGTAGCTCAGATCAGGCAGCCACACGCCCTCGGCAGAGGCGAAGCGGGCGCTGGCGCCGTGCTCGTCCCGGTGCTGGGAGACCTTGAGCAGCAGGCGGTTCTCGCCCTCATGCAGCGTCACCTCCACTTCGGTCATGTCCTGCACATATGAACCCTTGCGGTTATCGGTGAGAACGACCTCGCCGTTCAGCCAGACGCGGACGCCGTCGTCATAACCCAGTCGCAGGCGACAACTGGTGTCGGCCGGTGCGTGGATGCGGACGAAGGCATACATGACGCCGTAGCGATCGGTGTCGTACGGCGTGAAGTCCACGTAGCTGCCACCCGCACCGTGTTCGGTCCATACCTTGCCGCCGTTCACCTCCCCCGCCTGTGGATTGAGTGTCGCCTCATCGACGCCCAGCCAGTTCATGTCCAGGAAGTCATAGAAGTCGTAGTATTCGCCACGGTGCAGACCGTTGAGCAGCCACCTGGTGATGAAGATCGGCTGCGCGTCATGCACCTGCGGATCGTCAAGCTGGTAGTGCAGGTCGGGGAACGGCTCGCCGTCGGCGTCAGTGATTCGCGCAGAGAAACAGTACGAACCGTCCCGCTGGCTGATCTTGCACAGCAGTTGGTTCCAGCCCTGGTCGAGGGAGACGAGCGCCTGGAACTGGTCCACGGTCCAGCCTCCGAAGCGGTTCGCCGTCAGCACGTTTTCGCCATTGAGGTGCGCGAGCACGCCGTCGTCGGCTCCCACGCGAAGCGTCGCCTCGCGCGCGTTCGGGCTGTAGATGTAGGTATTGGCGTAGCCGACCGCTTCCGTGGGCCACATGCCGAAGTGATGCCCGCCGGAGTAGCTGTGGGCGCAGACCTGCACGAAGTGCCGGCCGACGGACAGGCGGTCGAGGTACCCGGCCGCGGTCGTGTGCCAGCCGCCGTCGTGCCGTTCCACGCAATTGCCGTAGGCAAGATCCTGGGCGACATCCATGCTGTACCAGTCTTCGTCGACGTATTCGAGGCTGCCCCAGTTCTGCTGCAGCGCGCCCGTGCGATAGGCATGCGCCTTGGCGAGATAGTCGTTGACCAGATCCGCTTCGCCGCCGTAGGTCAGGCTGGAGGTGTACAGGCGCGCCACGAACATCTCAGGACCTTCATCGCCGGGTCCGCCGATGTGATAGTCATAGACGCCGTCGCCATTGCCGTCCGCCCAGTAGCCGTCCACATCCATGTAGAAGAGGTCGCAGGGCGTGGAGGCGCCGGAGACTTCCATCCAGGCGGCGGGAATGTCGCCGACCAGCAGCACGCCGGTCCCGCCGTCCGCGTACCGCCCCTGCACGAAGTTTCGCACTTCACCCGGCGAGCCACCCGAGAGCGACACCAGGATGACGCTGTGCCCTTCCGCCTCGAGATCCGCGATGTAGGCGGCGAGAGAGGGTTCGATCTGCGGATAGAGTTCACTCTCCACCAGGATGGTGAGCGCTTCGCCGCCGCGCGCCGGTTCGGCGGAGACGTGCAGCGGCGTTGAGAACCGGGCCGGACGCGGCGGATGCAGCGCCAGATACTCAGCGTACGTCTGTGGCTGCTCGCCCGAGGGAGCGGTCCAGCGCAAGGGCTCGATGGTGCGGCCGTCCTGTCGGGCCGCGACCGCACCGAACGTGCCGAGATCGACGCGCGCCGCGGGCGATGAGGCGAACGCCGCAGCGCAGGCGACGGCAAGAAGAGGCACGAACGCAAGGCGGGTGAATGTCACTGGGCGCGCTCCTGCTGCTGCGTGTTATTGGCCGCCGATCGCCGGCCGCGGCTGTGACTCAGGACTCAGATGGACAGCGGGCGCCCGAGAACCGGGCCGCGGCGATTGACGAGACGCTTATCCCCAGTCTAACCCCAAGGGTTGAGTTGTCCAGCGGCTGCCACTGAAGAACCGCGAGTCGCGGCGGCAGGATGTACGCCTGGCCGCGACCCTCAGCCGTGGTCCGGAGGAGGCGGGTGCCCCGGCTGGCGCGGAGGCAGCGGCTGCGCCTCGTCGGCGTGCCCCGGAGGGGGCGGCGCGTTCAGCCAGTCGAGCAGCGCCCGCAGTTCCGCATCGTCGATGCGGCCGTCGTCGTTGGCGTCCACGCGCCGCAGCAGGACTTCGCGCAGGAACTGCTCGCGCTGCGGGTCGAAAGGCCGATCCTCCGCGCGGCGCCAATCGTCGTCGCCGCGTCGCCTCTCGCCCCAGTCGCGGCGGCTCTGCTCGAAATAGCGCTTCGCCTGGGCCTTCTCATCTTCGTCGATGACGCCGTCGCGATTCACATCGAAGCGCTGCAGTCGTTCCTGGGGATCGTGCCCGTTGAAGGGCGGCGGACGATGCCGCTGCATCATGCGCCCCAGGCGCTCGCGCTGCTCGGGCGTGAGTTCGGCGGCGAACTCGCGGAAGCGCTCCGCTGCGGCGATGCGCAACTGCTGATCCACGTCCATTCCCTGCGTGAGAAGTTGCTCGATGCGCTCCATGTCGGGGCTGTCGCCGGCAAGTTGCTCGCCGAGTTCCTCGCGCACCAGCGCCGCCTGGGCCTGCAGATCCTGCCAGTCGTCGGCGAAGTTTCGCCGCAGTTCGGCGAATTGCGAGCGCTGCTCGGGCGTGAGTTCAAGCTTCCGCGCCACGAGTTCCACGGTGTCCGCGCGCGCTTCCGCCGGCTCGGTCGCCTGGCGCATCTGCACCCGGCCGATGATGAAGCCGACATTGAAGAGCAGGGAGACGAGGAGCGTCGCGAGGAGCAGTCGGCGCGTCATGGCGTCTGCACCTCCAACTCGACGGGCAGCAAGGCGTCGTCCACGCCTTCAGCGCTGCCGTACAACCCGAAGGATGCCTCGGCGAGGAAGACCTCGTCGCCGGTCGCGGTCGGCGTCGGCCCCATGCCGAACTGGTAGCCACTGATGCACAGCGCCAGCCCGGCGGCAGCGGCCGCGGCGCGCTGCCCCCACTGCTTCCAGTCCGGCAGCAGCCAGTGTCGCAGCGCCGACTGGTACACAGCCTCATCGCGCTCGCCGCCGGCGACGAGGGCCTTGGCGCGCCTGGCCGCAGCCGCGGGCGCGACGAATCCCGCGGTCGCCGCCTCGGCAAGCAGTTCGCGCATCTCGATGGCCGTCTCCAGACAATCCGGACAGGCTGAGAGATGCGCTTCGACTTGAGCCGTCTCGACTTCGCTCAGTGCGGCTTCGAGATACGCAGCGAGCGTTGCTGGATGCGGGCACGCTGCCGCGCCGGGGTCGCTCATCGACCGGTATCGCCTCCAAAGTAGGATTTCGTTCGGGTTGTGGTCCGTACGCTCTGCCATGAGTCTCTCTACTTTCGTTCTACGAATGGGCCGGCCGTTTCATCCCCCGGTTCGAGCACCTGGCGCAGTTTGCTGAGGGCTTTGTGCTTGCCGCTGCGGATGGTCTGCGGGTCAACACCCAGCACGGCGGCGGCCTCGGTGACGGACATGTCGCGGTCGAAGAGCAGGTGCAGGATGAGGCGTTGCCGCTCGCTGAGCGTCTCCAGCGGGACGCTGGAGCCGACGGCAGCCCGCGGCTCGGCGTGCGGCGGGTCAAGTGCGACGGCTGCACGGCTCGCTTCCCGCAGTTCGACTGCGCTCAGCGAGCGCCGCCTGAGCGCATCGAGCGCGGTGCTGCGCGCGATCAGCGTCAGGTACGTCACCAGCGACGCCTTGGCCGGGTCGAACTGTCGCAGCAGCCGATAATCGTCGCGAACCAGCTTGGTGAAAACATCCTGAACGATGTCGTCGATCTCATCTGCTGCCGTCCTGCCGCGGGCGGCGACAACCTTGCGCACGGCTGCATAGATGACACTCACGGCTCGCTCGACAAGCGCGTCCCAGGCACGCTTGTCGCCGCGGATGCACGCTGTGAGATCGATCTCTTCCTGCATGGGAACCTTGTCGCCGGGCCCGGGCGCTGCGGCCGAGCCGGCGTGCAGTGTACCGGCCGCCCGCCATGAGCGATCCGGCGTGCAGAGGGGCGTCAGGCGAAGTTCGCAGCAGGAGCGGGGATGCGGAGCCGCGGCGCTGCGTACAACCGACTGACCCCGGCAAGCGGCGCCGCGTGACGTGGGCGCTGCCCGATGCGTCGGGGTGACGACTTGTGACGACCGAGCAGGAGTAGATCTCATGAGAATGCACGCGACAGTTCTTCTGGCAGCGACCGGAGCGCTGCTGCTTTCGGCGGCGGCGGGGTCAGCGCAGACACAGGATCAACCACCCCCCACCGATCGACCCGCGGCGCGGCAGGCGGCTCCGGATCGGCCGCGGGCTCAGGAGCACGCGCGTCCCCGTGACGGTGCAGGCCCAGCCCAGCAGCGCGGACAGGATGCCGAGCGCGGCCCGCGTCCGCAGCAGCCCGGCTTCGACCTCGAGCGCCTCAAGCAGTACCTCGATGCCCACCCCGAGGCGAAACAGGCGCTGTGGCAGCACCTGCGGCAGCAGATGCAGGATCGGCCGCTCGCCGATCGCGCACCGAGGCGCGAGGCGGAGCAGCCGCGCAATGAACGGCAGCGTCGGCAGCCGCAGCAACAGCAAGCGCAGCAGCGGCAGGAGCAGCAGCGCGCACAGCGCCAGGCGCCCGATCCGCAGCGCCTGCGCCAGTACCTGCAGAATCGTCCGCAGGCCGCTCAACGCCTGCGCGAATACGTCGAAGCGCATCCGGAAGTGCGCGGCCGTGTCGAAGAATTCCTGCGCCAGCATCCCAATGCGCTCCAGCGCCTGATGCAGGCCGACCGCCCGCATGCAGAGCGTCCGCAGGGGCGGGATCAGCAGTTCCAGCCGCGCTGGGACGGCGAGCAACAGCGCGACCGGGCGCAGCGGTTGCGCCAGCATCTGCAGGACAACCCGGAAGCGCGGCAGCGCCTGCAGCGCTTCCTCCGCGAGCACCCCGAAGCGCGCCAACGCCTGCGCGAGCGATTTGAAGAGCGCCGCGAACCGCAGCCGCGGATGCAGCAGCCTGAGCACCCGATGTGTCCGCACTGCGGCCAGCCGCTCGGACCGCGGCAGATGCGGCCGCTGGGCCAGGAGCGCGGCAGGGACCAGGGCCCCGGCTGGCCGGACCCGGGCTGGGAGAACTTCGGCCCGCAGGGTGGCGGGCCGCGCTGGTTCGACCGCGATGATCGGCAGCCGCCGCAGCCGCCCTCACGGCCGCACGACGACAACCGCTGAGACGCATGCAGCGCAGCCCGCTCTCCACCGGACGCCGGAGGGCGGGCTCGCGCTCTTCGTCCAGGCGGGCGGGGCGAACCTGCGAACGTTCATCTGGTCAATCACGGGCGGCGCGCGACAGCGTGCTCGCCCGTTTCTTCTGCGCTCGCCCGTTACACTCTCGCTCATGTCGGCTCTTCGCTTCGACATCGAGCAGCGCTGCGCCTCGACGCAGGCCCGCGCCGGCCGGGTGCTGACGCCGCACGGCTGCTTCGCCACGCCGGCCTTCATGCCTGTCGGTACGCGCGGCACGGTCAAGGGGCTGTTGCCCAAGCTCGTCGCTGAAACAGGCAGCGAGATCCTGCTCAACAACACCTATCACCTGCTGCTGCGCCCCGGGCCGGACCTCATCGAGCGGATGGGCGGCGTGCATCGTTTCATGTCGTGGGACCGGCCGATTCTGACTGACTGGGGCGTCTACCCGGCGTTCTCGATGGCGGACATCAACGCAGTCGACGATGAGGGCGTGACCTTCAAGTCGATCGTGGACGGCTCGCCGGTGCGCCTCACCCCCGCCAAGGCGATCCGCGTGCAGAACAAACTGGGCGCGGACATCATCATGGCGTTCGACGACTGCCCGCCCTCGGTCGACCCCAAGCTCTTCAGCAGGACGGTGCAGCGGCTGACGGGCCAGGCACAACGGGCGGGCAGCCGCGACTACGACCACGGACGGCGGCTTGACGAGGCAAACGAGCGCACCGTCCGCTGGCTGGAGATCTGCAAGCGCGCGCACGAGCGGCCGGAGGAGCAGGCGCTGTTCGGCATCGTGCAGGGGGGGACGGACCTGGAGCGTCGCACCTGGTCGGCCCAGCGCATCTGCGCCATCGACCTGCCGGGCTACGCGATCGGGGGCGTGGCGGTCGGCGAGGGGAGCGAAGACATCGAGGAGGTGGTTGAGCACACCGCCCCGCTGCTGCCAGCGGACAAGCCGCGCTACCTCATGGGCGTGGGATACGAGCGGGACCTGGTGACGGCGGTGCAGGCCGGGGTCGACATGTTTGACTGCGTTCTCCCAACCAGAAACGGGCGCAACGCCAACGCCTTCACCAGGAGCGGGCAGATTCGCCTGCGCAACGCCCGGTATGCTGACGATCCCCAGCCACTCGAACCGGGATGCGACGGCCTCGCCTGCGCCCCGGCGGGGCACGGCTGGGCGGGGCCGGAGTTCAGCCGGGCGTACCTGCGTCACCTGTTTCAGAATCGGGAGATGTTAGGTCCGATTCTGGTGAGCCTGCACAACATCCGTCACTTCCAGCGGCTCATGTTGGACATTCGGGCGGCAATTTATGATGATACGTGGTCCATTCTTGCCGACCGTTGGCCCGTCCTGCGAGAAAGGCCGGCTGCAGAGGACGTGCGCGGTGAAGCGTCGTCGGACTAGGCAGCGTGCCGAACTCCCCCCACGGCTGCGATCGGGGGCGCCAGTGCCCGCGTCGCAGCGTTTTTGACAAGGATCGTCTTCGAGCATGAACGCCATTGACATGTCGCAGTTTCGACTCATCCTGGCGCAGGACGGCGGCGCCGCCGCCCCTCCTCCGTCGGGTCAGCCGCAGATGGTGCAGCCGGGCGGCACGCCTCCACCCACGGGTGGAACGGGCAACGCCAACGCGCCCTCCTTTCCCTCGTGGCTGCTCATCCTGCCCATCGCCCTGCTGGTCTTCATGATGATCTTCTCGGGCGGCGCGCAGAAGAAGGAGAAGAAGCGCCGGGCAGAGATGCTCAGCGCCCTCGCCAAGCACGACAAGGTGCAGACGGTGGGCGGCGTCATCGGCACGGTCGTCGAAATCAAGGATGGTGAGATCGTGCTCAAGGTCGACGAGACGACCAACACCAAGATGCGCTTCGCCAAGTCCGCCGTGCAGCGCGTTCTCAAGGACAACGCCCCCGTCGAAGTCAGCGGCTGAAGCGCTGACGACCGCCTGCCTCCTCCACCACACCGACAGCCGACACCGCCCTCCCGCGGCGGAGTGAACCACGCAAAGCATGAACACCAGCAATCTCTACATCAAAGCGGCCGCAATCGTGGCCCTGCTGCTCTGGTTTCTCTACACGATTTACCCTCCCTCGGAGAACCTGCGTCTGGGCAAAGACCTCGCGGGCGGCACGAGCATCGTCTACGCGGTCAATCTTGACGCCGACGATGACACGGAGCAGGTCGTCAACCAGATCATCGACGTGCTCTCCGATCGCGTGAACCCCACGGGCACGCTCGATATCGCCTTTACGCCGCAGTCCGGCGGGCGCATCGAGATCACCATGCCCCTGCCCTCGCCGGAGGTGCTGCAGAAGCGCGATGAGTACACCACGGCTCTCGACAGGCTGGTGAACTCCGCCATCACGCAGTACGAGCTCGAGCGGGTGATCGAGGCGTCGCCAGAAGAGCGGGAGGCGCTCATCGAGCAGTTCACCGGCGACCTGAGGCAGATCGCCGACCTGTATCGCCAGGTGGCCGAGGCGCACGATGAACGCGCCGC
>CAZZPX010000027.1:0-6352 GCA_964655955.1 uncultured Phycisphaerales bacterium
TGGCGCGGGCGATCACGCTCATCGAATCGAATCGGGCAGATCACCAGCAGCTCGCGCGGGCGCTGCTGACCGAGTTGATGCCGCTCACGGGCAAGGCGATTCGCCTGGGCATCACGGGCGTACCGGGCGCGGGAAAGAGCACCTTCATCGAGGCGCTGGGGACGCGCCTGACGCAGGCGGGCAAGCGCCTCGCCGTGCTGGCGATCGACCCGTCGAGCCGCGTCACGGGCGGGAGCATTCTGGGCGACAAGACGCGCATGCCGCGCCTCGCCGCGGAGGAACTCGCCTTCATCCGCCCCTCGCCGACGGCCGCGGCCCTGGGAGGCGTCGCCCGCAAGACGCGCGAGAGCATGCTGCTCTGCGAGGCCGCGGGATTCGAGGTCATCATCGTCGAGACGGTCGGCGTGGGTCAGTCGGAGACGGCGGTGGCGGAGATGACCGACTTCTTTCTCGCTCTCATGATTCCGGGCGCCGGCGATGAATTGCAGGGCATCAAGCGCGGCCTACTCGAACTCGTCGACATGATCGCCGTCAACAAGGCGGACGGCGACAACGTGAAACGCGCGGAGAGAGCCGCCAAGGAATTTCGCGCCGCCATGCACTACATGCAGCCGCGCGAAGACGACTGGCAGATTCCCGTCGAGATGTGCAGCTCGCTCACCGGCGCTGGTGTTGACGCCATCTGGAGCACCGTGACGGGGCGCTGCGAGGCGCTGGCGCAGAGCGGCCGGCTGGAGGCGCTGCGGCGCGAGCAGATGCGGCGCTGGCTGCATGCGCTCATCGAGGACGGCCTGCGCGACATGCTGCGGCACAGCGGCGCGGCGCAGGCGGCCCTACGCGAGGCGGAGACGCAGGTCGCTGCGGGCGATGTGCCGGCGACGGCGGCGGCGGCACGCGTGCTCGCAGCCTTTCAAAGCACCCAGCCGCAACACCCGCCGGGAGCGGAACCATGATTCAGGTTCGGGCGATCAATCACATCGGCATCGCCGTGCGCAGCATCGATGCGCAGCGAGAATTCTACGAGCGCGTGCTGGAGGCCCGCTACGAACACATCGAGGACGTGCCGGACCAGCAGGTGCGCGTCGCCTTCTTTCTCGTCGGCGCGCCCGGTTGCGAGGTTCGCCTCGAACTGCTCGAACCGACCAGCGCCGACTCCCCCGTCGCGAAGTTCATCGACAAGCGCGGCGAGGGGCTGCATCACATCGCCTACACCGTGCAGAACATCGAACGCCGGCTGGAGCAGCTGCGCGAGCATGGCGTGCGCCTCATCGACGAGTCGCCGCGCCTCGGCGCACACAGGCAGATGATCGCGTTCTTGCACCCCAAGAGCACAGGCGGCACGTTGACGGAGATCTGTGAACCGGCACCGGATGATGATGCGGGCAGGCAAGGCGATGCAGGCGGCGTTGCATGACGCGCAGCGCACGCTGCAAGCGCAACACGAGCATGATTCGGTCCGCGGCGGTCACGTGCGGGCGCTGCGTGCGCCCCCGAGCGTCGTATGCGGCACGGGCAGATCGGCCTGGCTCTTCTCCCGCGGCTGCCAGCGGCGGCGGGTGCGCCTCTGCAAGTCGGCCAGCGTCCCCTGCTCGTCGTAATGCGCAAGCAGTTCGCTCAGGCGCGGCCGCAGCGCGTCCGTCGCGACCGTCTCATCAACGAATCCGCGCTGCAGCAGCCAGGTTTCGTGCTGGAAATCGGAGGCGACGCGCTTCTGCTGGAACTGCTCCACCACGCGCTTGCCGGAGAAGCCGATGTTCGCCGATCCCCTGATGACGATCATGTAGTCGCCGCGCAGGCCGTAGCTGATCGCGGTGCCGCCGAGCGTGGGGTCGGCGATGATCGAGATGTGCGGCAGTCTCGCCTCAGCGAGTTGGTTCAGTGCATGCTGCGCCTTGGGGATGTTGCGATGCATGGAGGGCGTGCCCTCCTGCATGCGCGCCCCGCCGCCCATCGCCAGCGACACGAAGGGCAACTGCTGCTCCAGCGCGTGGTGCGCCGCGTAGCGCATTTTCTCGCCGATCTCATCGCAGAGACTCGAGCCGACGAGGCCGAAGTTGTTGATGGTAAGCACGAGGTCGCGCTGGTCGATGCGGGTTGTGCCGGTGATCACGCCGGTGTGCAGGCCCGTGGCCTCGATACCGCGTTTGAGCGCATCCTGATACTGCGGGAAGTCGAGTTGATCGATCGAGCAGAGCCGCAGCGTCTGCTCGAACTCGCGAAACGTCCCCGGGTCGGTGAGCTTGCGGATCCAATCGACCGGATGCAGGCGGCGATAGGGAGATTCGCCGCGGCCGGGGTGCAGGGCGCGCGCTCCTTCGGCGTGGCCGTAGCGCCGTTCGAGAACGAACTCGAGCAGTTCCTCCCACTGCGTGTCGGAAAGCGCCGCCGCGTCGACGCCGACCTCGCTCGCCAGGAACTCGCGCTGGCGTCGCTTGACGGCATAGATCAACTGCGCGATCTGCAGGCGGGCGGCGAGTCGGACGGCGTCGTCCCCAGCCGCGTCGCCGTTGCGCCCGTTCATGCCGCCGCGCTCCACGAGATACGTCGTCAGCGCCTGGCGCAGGCGCTGCTGCACGTCCTGCTGCTTACGCGCCTGTTTCGCCAGATCGTCGGCACGGCGCGTTTCCTCGCTCGTGCCGTACACGCCCATCGCGAAGAACTTGGCGCGGCGCGTCTGCTCCGGCTCTTCGCCGTTCTCCTCGAGCAGCGTCTGTACGTTGCGCGCGAGCGCGATCTTGCCCGCTTCCAGCAGCAGCTTCGGATAGCGATGGCCCGGCGTGCATCCCTCCGGTACGACCTCGTCGACCGTTCCCTGCGCCAGGGCGTCGCGTGAAGTGAGATGCAGCCCCTCCGCCGCGGCCCGGATCGACGCCGGCTCGCGGTTGCGGAAGAGAATTGAAGCGCAGCCGCCCGGGCTGATCACCATGTACGAGGCGTACTCGTTCATGATGGTGCGGTTGGTGGGCGTGATGGCGATCGCCCCGCCGGAGGCCCCCTGGCTGATGATGTAGGAGAGATTGGGCACGCGCAGCGACGTGGTCCTGCGAATGACCTCGTTGATGGCAAAGGCCTGCCCCTGCTCTTCGCTGTACTCGCTGGGATCGGCCCCGGGCGTGTCGACGAAGACGATGACCGGCCAGCCGCGCTCCTCGGCGAGGTTCATGCAGTAGACAGCCTTGCGATAGCTGTCGGGAAAACCCATCCCCTGGTTCCACTTCTGGTATTCGACGGTGGGCAGCTTGAGCAGGTCATCGCGGTGCGACGTCGGTGCCGTCTGCTGGCCGACGATCATGACGTCGATGGGGCCGTCTTCGAGCTGAAGTTTCCCCTGCCCGCCGACCATGAGGTGGTCGCCGCGCACCTCCTCGTTGTGGAAGAGGACGACGTCGGTGAAGACGTGGTTGACATAGTCGAGCGTCTTGGGGCGCAGCGGGTGAGCGGAGAGCAGGAAGGTCTCGTAGGGGCTGAGGTTGGGATACACCTCGCACTCGAGCCGGCGCAGGCGGCGGTGCGACTCGCCGCGTCGCGGATCGTCGGCTGGGAGCGCCGCCAACTCGTCATCGAGGGCGATGATGTCGGTTTCGAAGGGGAGAATGAACGCCAAGGTGCTTTCCCTGCCTCCTGAGGCGATTGAAACGAGAATCGTCCAGGAGGGAGTATACAACCGCTTTGGCTCGGGCCGATCCTCGATTGGCGGATCGGCGTCAGTCACGGCGGGCGTCGCGTGCGGCGGCCGGACCTTCAGATGACTTGGGCGTCCGATAATCCCAAGTAAACCTCGAAACCAGGCCCGCGCCCACGCGCCGGCAGCAACCGGCCCGGCGATTCGCAGGGAAATTGCGGACCATGCCTTGCACCAGTGCCGGGCGCGTGGCACGATGAAGTGAGGTCGCGATTCCGCGACCATCTACAAAGGAAACGACAAGATGCGAGAGATACTCCGATCAGGCGCCGGCCTGACGCTGACAGCGGCTCTGCTGCTGGCGGCGGGCTGCGGCGACAACCAGGAAGAGATGGCGATGCGGCCGGGCGTGTACCCTGCCGCCGCGCCCACGTTCGATCTGACCAGCCAGTGCGACTGGCGGGCCAGCACCTTCACCATCAGCAGCCAGGCGGAGGCCTCCCTGGCGACAGACAACGCCGACGAACTTGTCGTCTGCTGGTCCAGCCGGCGCCAGCAGGGTGGGCGCTACGGCGTCTACGCCCAGCGCTTCGACGCGGATGGCGTGGCGATCGGCGAAGAAACGCCCCTCGCGGTGTGGACCAAGTCCCACCAGGTCGCGCCTGTCATGGCTGCCGATGGACAGGGCGGGTACTGGGCCGCGTGGACCTCGCACGGTCAGGACGGCTATCTCGGCTCGATCATCGCCCGCCATTTCGACGGCGACTTCGTGGGCGGCGACGAGATACTCGTGAATCAGCAGACTGACGGTCATCAGACCGACCCCGTGCTCGCGGTCGCTGCGGATGGCTCAGCCGTTGTCGCCTGGATTTCGACCGACCCCGATACGGGACGGCGGACGCTGCGGGCTCGCAGGCTCGGTGAAACGCCGGGCGACGAGATCACGATCGCTCGGGTCGACAACGGCGATACGTACGTGCCCAGCCTGACCCGCGGCGAGCAGGGCTACGCCCTCGCCTACAGCGTCTTCGAGGATGGGTTTCCGGCCGGCATCCGCGTCCAGATGCTTGACGAGAACGCTGCCCCGGCAGGCAAGCCGATCCACGTCAGCGGTCCGACTCGGCTGAGCCAGATCGAGCCGACCATCGCGGCGCGCGAGGGCGGCTACATCGTGAGCTGGCTCGACGCGGAGACGGACGGAGACGACTACGGGGTGATGGCACGCCTGCTCGATGAGCGCGGCCGGCCCGCGGATAAGCCCTTCCTCGTCAACGAGACCCGCACCGGCGCGCAGAGCGGGGCCTCGATCGCGACCCTGACGGACGGCCGGTTCATCATCGCCTACAACAGCCCCGACACGGATGGCGACGGCGTCTTCGCCCGTGCCTTCTCGCCCACCGGTCGCGCACTGGGCGGCGAATTCCGCGTGACGCAGTTCGAGAGCGGCAAGCAGCACCTGCACCAGGCGCGCGGCTCTGCCCGCCTGGCTCAGATCGGCGACCGCCTCGCCTGTGCCTGGGACGGAGACGCGGGTCTCGGCGATTCCTCCGCGGTCAACGTCTCGCTGCTCAGCGCTGAGCCGATCCAACTCGATGGCCTGGCGCAGGGCGTGACCGACGCGATGCGGCCGGCCTTCCGAGGCGCGCAGGGCGAGACGGTTGACCTCGCCTCACCGCACGTGCCGCCGACCTTCGACCCCAAGAACATCAGCGACGCCGAGCGCGTGATCGTCCAGGACGGCCGGGCGATCGGCTTCACCGGCATTGTCAGCACCGGCTGGACGCCGCCCGATCCGCACCTGGCGGTCGGTCCGGAGCACATCGTGCTGATGACCAACGGCGCCATCGCCTTCTTCGAGAAGGACGGCACGCTGACCTTCCAGGACGAAATCGAGGACTCGTTCGGCTTCTGGGGAAATCTCGGCACCACGGGCTTCGTCTTCGACCCGGAGGTGCTCTACGACGAACTCAGCGGCCGCTTCTTCGCCATGGCCACGGAAGGCTACGTCCCCGGCAACCGCTCGTACGCCCTGATCGCGGTCTCGGACGACTCCGATCCGAACGGCACGTGGTACAAGTACCGCTTCGACACGACCGGTTTCGCCGGCAACGTCTTCGACTCACCCAACATCGGCGTCGATGAGGATGTGCTCTACATCACCGGCGACGGCTTCGGCTTCGGCGCGAACTACCCCGTCTACACCTATGACAAGGCGTCGCTGCTCGCCGGCAACCCGCCTGCGATCACGCGCTCGACAACGCTGTCGACCTCGACGCAGTCCGCGGGCATTCCCCCGGTCAGCCACGACAATCCCCCCGCGTACTACATGGTCGAGCACCAGGAAGGCAGCAATCGCACCGCGGTGCGCCTCATCGCCCTCACCGATCCGCTGGGAACGATCACCTTCCAGAGCTACAACCTGACGGTGCCCTCGTACAGCAGCCCGGGCGATCCGTCACAGCTTGGCACGAGTTCCCGGCCGGAGACCTTCGACGCCCGCTTCTGGAGCTGTGAGTACCGCAACGGTTCGCTCTGGGCGACGCATCACGTCAACAATCCCGTCGAGGTGCGCTGGTACGAGATCGCCATGAACGGCTGGCCCACCTCGGGCAACAACCCGACACTGGTGCAGTCCGGTACGGTCACCGGCAACGGGCTCTACACCTTCTTCACCTCGATCGCCGTCGACGACGCCGGAGGCTGGCGGCTGAGCGACCTCGAGAGCCGGCA
>CAZZPX010000027.1:6362-13818 GCA_964655955.1 uncultured Phycisphaerales bacterium
GGCAACGCCGGCTTGTGCTTCGCGCGCAGCAGCACCAACGAGTACATCTCGATGGCGACGACGTATCGTCTCAAGGATGACCCGCTCGGCACCATGCGCCCCATGGTCATCCAGCAGACCAGCAACAGCCCCGAAACCTCGGGTCGCTGGGGCGACTACAGCGGCATGGAGTATGACTCCACCGACAACCTCTTCTGGGCGCACCACGAGTATCGCACGAGCTTCTGGAACACCTGGGTGGCGTCACTCGACGACCTGCCGAACCCCTGCCTCGGCGACTTCAATGGTGACGGCGTCCGCGACCAGGCGGACCTCGGCCACCTGCTCGGCTCCTACGGCCAGGACGACGGCGGCGATCTCGACGGCGACGGCGACACCGACCAGGCGGACCTGGGCGCGCTGCTCGGCGTCTACGGCCAGCCCTGCCCGTAAGCCCCAACATTTCCTTCGCGTCGATAAACGCCCCGGGACCCGCGCTTCAGCAAAACGCTGAGGCGCGGGTTCCGGGGCTTTCGCTTGTCTTTCCGCACTTAACGACGCGGCGAAGCTCCCGCTGCTACAGCCAGAACACGCCGCGGCTCACCTCGTCGCCTTCCTCCGTAGCGTCCTCCTGCGACTCGGCATCGTCCTGCTGCGCCTCATCCGTGTCGGCTTGCTCGGCCTGCGCTGACTGGCCCGTCCCCAGGACGCGCAGGAAGAACTCTTCGTACTTGCGCATGCGGTTGATGGTTTTCACATCGCCGCCGAGTCCGTGCCCGCCGGTGGGATCGAGGAAGAGTTCGACGAGCGTCTCCTTGCCGGCCTGGAGCAACTCGCGGTAGACGCGCACGGTGTCCTGGTAGAGCACGTTGCTGTCCTCCATGCCGTGCACGAGCAGGAGCCGCGCCTTGAGGTTCTTGGCGAGCGGCAGGAGCGAAAACTCCTCGAGATCCGTCTTGCCCTCGCGGCTCGGGCCGATCGTCCCGGTCGAGTACCACGTGTTGTAGTTGTGCCACTCCGTGGGACCGGCCCCGGCGATGCCGGCGGCGAAGAAATCCGGTTCGGTGTAGAGGCACATCTGCGTCTGGAAGCCCCCGAAGCTCCAGCCGTGCACGCCGATGCGATCCTTGTCGACACCGTGATTCTCGATCATCCACTTGGCGCCATCGACGAGATCCTCGACCTGGGGCTTACCGACCTGCTCGTAGTTGGACTTCTCGAAGAGGCCGCCGAATCCGGACGCCCCGCGCGGATCAATCGTGCAGGTGATGTAACCGTGCACCTTGGTCATGTAGTAGTGGAAGAAATAGCTCTCTCCCGAAAAGCTGCCGCGCGTGATCATCTTGCTCGTGCCCAGCGGGCCGCCGTAGACGTAAATAAGCAGCGGCCGCTTGTCGTCCGGCGTCCAGTCGTCCGGCTTGAACATGCGGCCGTGGATCTCCTGGCCGTGACGATTCTCGAAGGTGAAGTACTCGGGCATGAAGCTGGTGAGGATGTGCGCCTCTTCAGTATGCGAGTCGGTCAACTGCTTCGTGTCCTCCGCCTCGACGTCGATCGCCACCAGATCCGTGGGCGAACCGAAGTCAACGTGGTTGGCGAGCACGTGCTTACCGTCATCGCTCACGGCGACGGTCGAGTACGCTCCGTCGGTCTCGTCGAGGCGAGTCATGACGCCGCTCTCGAGATCGACTGCATAGATGTTGCGCTGGGCGGGATCGTTCTTCGTGCTGGTCACGAAGATCGTGCTGCGATCCTTGGACATGCGCAGGGGATAGATCTCGAACCGGCCGCGCGTGAGCTGATCGAGCTGCTCGTACGTCGGATCAAGCGTGTGCAGTTGCCGGAAACCGCTGATCTCGGCGACGAAGACGAGGCGCCGGCCGTCGGCGAGGTACTCCGGCTCGATCATGCCGGGCGTGTTGGGCCCGCCGTTGTGCAGGAAGCGGTAGACGATGCGCGCCTCTTCCGGTTTGGGCGCCTGCCGCTCGTTCTTGCTGTCGGCGGCGTCGGCGGACGCTTGTTCGTCCTCCTCTTCATCGGCCTGGTCCCCGGACTCTTCCTCGGCGTCCTCGTCGCCTGCCGCTTCACCCGCGTCCTGCTCAGACGCAGCGCCATCCGCTTCTTCGGGCGCGGCGTCTCTCTCCCAGCGCGCTTCGAGAATGCGCACCAGGTCAGTCTCTTGCTCATACGATGCAAACGCGATCGCATCAGAGTTCGGCGACCACTGCGGCACGTTCAACATGTCGCGCGTGCCCGTTCGTGTCTTGCTGAAGACCTTCTGCGGCTCGCTCTTCTCGGTGAAGTGCTCGGTGAGATCGTAGAGATAGATGCTCTCCGTCACGTCAGGGAGCGGATCGTCGGGCATGTGGCGCGGCACCTGCCGCACCTGCGCGAAGCGATCCCTGTAGTTGACGATGTTGATCTGCTCGCCCGCGGACCACCAGTCACCCCCCTTGCTGGTGCGAAAGGCGAGGCGCGTGCCGTCCGGGCTGACGCGGTAGCCGTCCATCGATTCACCGCCGGGAATCTGCGGATCGATCTGTTCGATGAGGCTGCTGCCAAAGGTGATCTTCATCAGCGCGCTGCCGCTGCGGTAGGTGTAGCCGCTGCCATCCGGCAGATATTGCACATCGCGCTCGCCGTCCTGCGTGCGGGTGAGGCGCGTGAGCGTCTCGCTTTCCAGGTCGTAGCGGTAGAGATCGCCGGCGGAGGTGATGATCATCTCGTGCGCGTGCGGTGCCCAGACGAAGTCGTTGACGCCGCCGTAGCGCGGAGCGCGATCGTCGTCCGCATCGTCTTCGAGCACGATTTCGCCGAGATCGCGGTCGTCCTCCTTGTCGTCTTGCTCCTCCTCCCCGTCCTGCTTCTCAGCGTCGCCGCCTTCCTCCGCATCGTCGGCGTCTTCCTCCTCGTCCTGCCGCGTGTCGTCGTCCTGCTCGTCATCGTCGGCAGCGCCCCGGCTGGCGTCTCCGGCAGCCGCGCCGGTGCGCTTGGCGGTCAGCTCGAGCTTCAGATCCATCTCCGCGATGGTGATTGAGCCGGTCATCTCGCCGTCCGCGAGCCCCGCGACCAGCACGCCCTGCATGCCTGACTCCGGCGCGGCCAGCGTGCACTCGAGCGGCTTCGAGTCGAGGTCATACCGGCCGGCGGTGATGGTGATCGTGGCGAGCGTCGTGACCAAGGTCCCGGCGACGGAGCCGTCGCTGCGGATCTCGAGGTGGAAGACGAAGGGCAGTCCCGCGGGCGGAATGCCGAGTTCCTCGCCGCCGCCGCTGAGCAAGCCTTCCCAGGTGCCGGACACGTCTTCCAGGAGCGTGACCTGCTCCTGCTGCGTTCCGGTCGACTGTTCCTCCTGCTGCTCCTGCTTCTCTTCCGTCTTCTTCTTGCCGTGGCCGGCCTTCTTCGCCTTTTTCACGCGGTCCTCGCGGACCTTGCGCGTCGCCTCCTGGAACTCGTCCATGACGGAGACGGAGGTAAGCCGCGTGGTCTCACCTGTCTGCGTGTCGTAGAGCCAGATGTCGTTGCCGTGCCGCCGCTCGATGTAGGGGCGGTAAAGGTAGGCGGCATAGCGGCCGTCGTGCGAGAAGGCGGTGCTGTGTGCAGACGGACCGAAGACGCTCTTCTCCGGGAAGAGCCGCTCAAGCGTCAGCTCGATCTCCTCCTCCTGCTCGGCGTCCGCGTCCTTTTCAGCGTCGGTGTCGCTCTCTTCGTCCGAGTCGGTGTCGATCTGTTCGTCCTGCGAGTCGGCAGCCTCGACCCACACCTGTGAGGCCTCCGCTGCAAAGGGGAGGCAGGCGATCGAGTGGCTGTGGGCGAGCAGTGAGAGAGCCAGTGTGATGAGCAGCAGGTGTCGCACGAAGAATCTCCTGGAAGGTGCCGTCTTGGTTGGTACGTCGGCTGAAGGCGACAGATCAGATGTGAGTTCGCCGCGGCAAGAATTATCGGTCGCTGCGGGACCCGGGCGGGCGGAGCCGGTGCGGGCGCAAGAGCTGCGCGATCGGCCCTGGGCAACCATGCCCCTTCTACCGCCGCTCGTCAAGGGAGATCCGCCAGATGCGCGCAACTGTCTGTCGCCGCCTCACCTTCGCTTTGCGGCGAGATCACGGCAGGGGCTCGTGATCGATGCGCAGCCGCCCCACCAGGCCGCCGCTCACCAGCACCCGCGCCGACTCGTCCACCAGCACCGCCTCCACGCCCCCCAGCGACTCGACCAGTTCCATCCCCCGCTCCGGCCCCAGGACCATGACCGCTGTCGAGAGGGCGTCAGCCAGCGTCGCATCGGTGCTGACGATCGTGGCGCTGCGCAGGCCGCGCGCCGGCCTCCCGGTGCGCGGATCGAGAATGTGGTGGTAGCGCTCGCCGTTGCGGATGAAGAAGCGTTCGTAGTCGCCGCTCGTCGAGACGGACGCATCCGCGACGTCGAGGCGAGCAAAATAGTCGTCCGGCTCGCCGCGCGGATCGCGGATGCCGATGCGCCAGGGACGGTCACCGCGCTGCCCCCCGGCGTACATCTGGCCTCCGGCGGAGAGCAGGAAACTGTCGATGCCGCGGCCCCTCAGTTCCGCAGCCGCGAGGTCGAGCGCTCGCCCCTTGGCGATACCGCCGAGCCCTACCTTCATCCCCGCCTCGGGCAGAAAGGCGGTCCCCGCCTCCGCGTCGAGCACGAGCTTGCGGAAATCCACCAGGGCCGCGCGCTCGGCAATCAGTTCGTCCGTGGGGACGCTCGGCGGACTGGCGCGAAAGTCCCACACGCCCCACAGTGCCGCCCACGTGATGTCGAACGCGCCGTCGGTCAGCTCGCCGAGGCTCACGCCGAGCGCCAGCAGGTCGAGCAATTCCGCCGGCACCACCACCGGCTGTTCGCCCGCCGCCTCGTTCAAGGCGGAGAGCGGCGACGTCGGCTTCCACTCGCTCATCTCCGCATCGATCCGGCGAAAGATGGCAAACACCGCCTCCGCCGCCTCCGCGCCCCCCGTCTCGGGCAGGAGCACGCTGATCGGCGCTGCCATGATCTGCTGCGTGTGGGACGCGTACACCGGCTCGCTCGGCGTGTTTCCCCGCCTCGCCACGACCACGCCGACCACCAGCACCGCCACCAGGAAGAGAAGCAGGAGAAGATCGATGCGCCGCTGCATGAGGCCATCCTACTTCAGCGGCCGCGTGCCGGCCCGATCACACCGCCGTCTTCGTCGCCGGCTCGCCCCGCACGCCTACACTCAACCGACCCGGCGCGGCAACCCGCCGCCGCTTCGCCGCGTAGAAGCCGATGGAGCCATGCTGATTCTCTGGCTGTTCATCCTGTTGTCGGTCCTCACCGCCTTCGGCTATCTCGGCTATCGGCTCGGCGGCATCCGCCTGGCGCTGGGGCTGCTGCCGCTCGTTCTCGCGGGCTTCGCCGTGCAGTGGCTCGGGCCGCTCTTCTTCCGCCTCGATTTGCATCGCAGCCTGGGCCTGCTCGGCGCGATCGGCGCGGCAATCGTCATCGGACTGGTGCTCGGCGAGGCGCTGCGCTTCCTCATCAAGAAGAAGCTCCTGAGCCGTGACAAGGAGCGACATCAGGCGGATCGCATCGCCGGCGTCGTGCTCGGGGCCGTCATCGCCCTCTGCACTGCCTGGACCGGCATCACCCTGCATCGCACGCTCATTGCCCGTCAGCAGCAGACGACCGGCTCGTTCGCCGCCGAACGCTCCGGACTCGACCGACTCGGCAGCGCCCTGGGTACGGGCGTCGCCCATCTTCTGCCGGGCGCCGGAACGTACGCTCGGGATGTGAATCTGCTCGTTGAACTCGCCGGCGCTCCGCCCGCTGCCCGCGAACAGGCGGTGCGCGATCTCGACCTCGACAAGCTGCGCGACCTGCCGGAGCTCAAGGCGATTCAAGCGGATGCGCGCACCATCCGAGACGTCGAGGCCGCCCAGCAGGGCAACTTCGTCGCGGTCCTGCGCCTGCAGCAGAACCGCCTGATCATCGACCTGATCGAGACGGAGGAAATGCAGCGGGCGCTCAAGCACGTGACGCTGCAGCGGCTGCTCGAGCGCGTCCGCCACCATGCGCAGGGGCACGAGGGATAGCGCGGCGAAGCGCCTCCCGTTGCACCGCGCGGAACGCCGCTCGCTATCCTTGAGCGTCATGTGCGGCCTGGCGTGCATCGTGCGCTGCGATGGCGAAGCGATCCCCGATGAATGGATCGCGCGTCTGGACGCGGCGCTTGCGCATCGCGGGCCTGACGACTCCGGCTCGCTGCGCCTCACGCTGACGGGACCAACCCAAACGGCCCACGTGGCGCTCGTGCATCGCCGACTGTCGATCCTCGACCACGAGGGCGGGTCGCAGCCCATGTCGACCGCGGACGGGCATCTCAGCGTGATCTTCAATGGCTGCATCTACAACCATCGCGACCTGCGCCGGCAGCTTGAAGCGCACGGGGCGCGCTTCGCGAGCGCTCACAGCGACACGGAGGTGCTGCTGCACGGCTGGCGCGCCTGGGGCGAAGCACTGCCGACGAAGCTTGAAGGCATGTTCGCCTTTGTCATTCTCGATCAGGCAGATCGCCTGCTCTTCGCCGCGCGCGACCGGGCGGGGGAGAAACCGCTTTACGTGCTGCGGCGCCCGACCATGCTCGTGTTCGCAAGCGAGCGCTCCGCCTTCCGCGCGTGCCTGGGCGGCGTTGGAACGGCTACCGCCGATCCGGAGGCGCTCGCTTCCTACCTGCTGTGGGGATATGTCGACGATCAGGCCTGGCTCGACGGCAGTTTGTCACTGCGCCCGGGGGAAATGGTGACGGTCGACCTGACGGCTGCGTCCCTGCCGCTGCGAACGCAAACCTACTGGAGCCCGCCAAGCCGGCGCGAGGAAGTGGACCGCGCCGGCGCAGCGAACTTCGAGGAGCATGTTGACGCACTGCTGGCAGGCGCGGTCGCTCAACGACTCGAAGCGGATGCACCGCTCGGCTGCTTCCTTTCGGGCGGCGTGGACTCCTCGCTCGTCGCAGCGCTGGCGCAGCGCCACAAGCCGGATCTGCGCACGTTCTGCGTGCGCATGAACGATCCGCGCTACGACGAGTCGCGCTACGCGCAAGACGTCGCGGACCACCTCCACCTCGCACATACAACACTCGAGGTTGCACCGCAGCCGAGTCTGGATCTGCCACGGCTCATCATACTGATGGGCGAGCCGTTTGCGGACAGCTCCCTTCTGCCGACGCATTGGGTCAGCCGCGCTGTACGCGAACATATGAAGGTAGCCCTCGCGGGAGACGGCGGCGACGAGCTGTTTCTCGGCTATGAGCGTCATATGGCGGGCCGACTACTCTCGCGCTTTGGCGGGGTGCTGCCCCTCATTCCAGCGTGGCTGCTGCGTGCCGGCCACCCCAAGTCGCGGCTGACCAAGCTCACGCGCCTTGCCCGCGCAGCGCGCCGGCGTGGCTGGCAGGCGCAATACCAATCCATCGTCTTCCTCTTTACTACCGCACAGCTC
>CAZZPX010000028.1:0-13795 GCA_964655955.1 uncultured Phycisphaerales bacterium
GGCATTGTTGATCAGCAGATCGATGCGCTCGGGCAGCGCCTCACCGCCGCGCGGATAGGCGGAGTGCACGAACGCCTCACTTGGCGTCGAGTCCTCACAGAAGACGCGCGGGCGATTGCGCCAAGCGACCGGGAAGCCGCCCACGTATTCCTCCTGCACGACCGCCGTATCGGGATAGCCGTTGTGATCGAGATCGACGCCCGCGCGAAACGCCGCATAGTCGTCGTTGCTGGCGGTGGCGATCACAGCAAGCTGCGTCCAGCTTCCCGCGCCATCGCCGCCGAAGACATTAATATAGCCCGGCGTGCTGTTGCCGTCGCGGAACGCAATAACGTCGCCGTGGCCGTCCAGGTTCATGTCCGCGATCTGAATGCGATCGTAGCCGCCGAGTTGCGGCAGATCGCCCGTCAGGCTCACCCAGGCGCCGTCCTGATATGTATGGACGCGTGCGGCGCCGCTCTTGAGGTAGGCGAGATCGTCGCGGCCGTCTCCGTTCACATCGCCGAGCGCCACGGCGCTGCGCCAGGGACCGTCGGGGAGCGCCGCGTCAGCGAGGGTGAAGCCGCCGGCGCCGTCGCCGAAGTACACGGAGCCGTCGCCGTGCGCGCAGGCGAAGTCGGGATAGCCGTCGCCGTTGATCTCGCCGAAGACGAATTCCATGCTGGAGTTGCCGCCGAGGAATCCCCAGCTCTGCGTCCAGGTGCCGTCGCCATTGTTGAGGTACACATGCAAGCCGGCACAGCAGCCGAAACTGATCGAGCCGACGTCGAGATCGCCGTCGAGATCGACATCGGCGAAGTCCGTGCCGAACATACCCCAGGTTTCACCGTTGGCGGCGAGGCCGTCGTCCCAGGGCGTCCAGTTGGCGCCGCTGCCGTCGCCGAGCGCGACTTCAAGGATCTGATCGCCGAGGTCGACGCCGGAGTAGTCGTGGTGCACGCCGTAGCCGACGTCCTGGAGCCCGTCACCGTTGACATCGCCGATGGCGACGCCGCCGTAGCCGAAGTTGCCCGTCTGCACGAGCGACCAGTTGCCCGTGCCGTCGCCGAACCACACCATGACGCCGTGCTGCCCGGAGTTGATGTAGGGGCTGCCGTGATCGCCGACGCAGACGATGTCGACGTGGCCGTCGAGATCGACATCGGCGAACTCGATCTCGGTGTTGCCGTTCTCCATCTGCGGCTGCTCGAGGCCGCTGGAGCGCTCGACGTAGTTGAGCTGCGCGGCTGCGATCGACGGCACGATCAGCACGGCAAGTGCGGCGCTGGCAGCGCGGCAATGCTCGGTGTTCTTCCTCGTGTTCATTGGCTCGACTTCCTGAAAAGCGGTGATGGCGGGGCGGTGGGCAGCGGAGCCGCAGCACGACAGACCGCGACGATTGAAGCCTACCACCAAATTGGCAATGGGCAAGAGATCAAGGCGCGGTGGGATTCGCGCAGCCGTAGTCGGCGAGGAGGATGCCCAGGTCGGACTGGTCGGTGTCGCCGTCGCCGTCCACGTCCCCGCCGGCGTCGATCTCATAGGCGGCGAGGAGCAGGCCGAGATCAGACTGGCCGGTCTCGCCGTCGCCATCGATATCGCCGCTGCAGGCGAGGATCGCCTCGAGCGCGTTGTCTTCCGCTGTGACGGGGAACTGGAAGGTCAGGAAGTCGGGCAGGCGCGCGTGCCACGCCGCTTCGTTGTGCGCATGGCCGTAGCCAATCTGGAAGGAGAGGTCGCCGTGGAGCGCTCGATCCTGGCGGAGCAGTTCGTCGCGCAGCGCGACCGCCGCGTCGCCGCCGTCGCTTGTGTCGCCGGCGTCCATGTAGAGTTTCACGCCGGCCGGCAGTTCGCCCGCCGCCACGCGGTCGAAGGTCTCACCCGCCCAGAGCGAAGGCGACATGGCGCCGACAAGCCCGAAGGTGTCGCCGTGCTCCAGCCCCAGGACGAGCGAAGCGATCCCGCCCAGGCTCGAACCGATGACGCCGGTCTGCTCGCGCTCCGTGCGCGTGCGATAGTTCGCGTCGATCCATGGTTTCAGCTCGTTCGCCAGAAAGGCGTTGTAGTCGTCGTTGCTGACGACGCCGTCGGGCCACTCCGGCACGTACTCGGCGAAGCGATGCTGCGAGTTGTCGACTGCGACGATGATAATCTCGCGCATCTGCGCCCGGCGAATCAGGTCGTCCGCGACTTCCTCGGCGTGCCAGGATCCGAACGGTCCGCCCTGATGAAAACAGTTCTGCCCGTCGTGCATGTACAGCACCGGGTAGCGGCGCTGCGTCTCCGCCGCATAACCGCGCGGCACGTAAACCTGAAACCCCCGCCCCGTCACGCCGTCCACCGTGCGCGTCGCCGGCACCGTCTCGGTCGGCAGGGCATGTTCGTACACGCGGCTGAGCGGCAGGCCCGCGGGATCGGGATCGTAATTGTAAATCGGGCCGAAGCGCCGCAAAATCGTGTGCAGCGGTGTCTCGATCTCCGCGCCCAGCAGCGTCGCGCGCGTGCCCCGGCCGTTCGGCTGGTCCGGCAGAAGCGCGTAGACGAGATCGGCGCGGCCGGGCACCGGCGCGAAGGGGCGCGCCACCGGGCCGTCCGCCGTGTGAAAGATCACTTCCTGCGGATCCTCCGCCACCAGTGCGAAGACGGCAAGCGAGCGCAGCGCCGGCTGCGGCTCGCTCGTCGAGCCGGCTGCCGGGTCGGAAACCGCCTCGCCGTTGCCGGGATCCGACCAGTCGGCAAGGCCATCTGAGCGCAGATAGAAGCGGTAGATGAAGTCGCTGCCCTGCGGTATTGCGACCTTGGTCGACCAAAGCACCTGCCGCCCGTCCCACGACGGCGCGAGCTTGAGCGAACGAGTGATATCGCCGCCGCCCAATTCGTCAATATCGCCGAGCAGAAAGATGCTCTGGCCGGGGCTGGTCTGGTGCGCGCTCTGGAAGTGAACGATGTCGCTGGGCACGCCTTCGCCGCGGACGCAGGAAGCACAGCCGAAGACAAGCGACAAGAGCGCCACACAGCGTGAAGTCTGCAACATGGTTGTACCTCGAAGAGCGCCGCCGGGCGCGCGCCGTGCAGAATAGCAGCACGACAGCGCATGCTGCATCCCCGCGTGTGCTGCAGTGGACCGAAACAGGACGCGAGCCCGGGGGACTCGCGTTCTGGTAGCTCCACTGGCCTCTTTATGGGTCGTTGGTGGGATCGGCGACGGGCGCTGCACGCTCCCGGTCGAAGCGGCGGTGCGGACGCAGAATCGCAAGGCCTATCAGCGCCAGCACGATGAGCGTGCCAGCCTCGGCGGCGGTGGCGAGCGTGGCGGCGCTCTGGAAGGTCGCCTGCTGCGACGCCTCGACGAGCCGACCGAAGAGCCCCGTCAGCCACTCGCGCGCGCCCAGCGCCCCGATGGGCGAGACGACGCCGCCCACCAGCGGCAGCACCGTCAGGCCGTATGCCTCGGAGAGCGAGATCGGCCGGCCCATGACCTCGCAGGAAATCTGCAGCCGCAGCGACAGGGCGCTGATGTCGAGGAAGCGCAGCAGGACAGCCCCGGCGACGATGTGCGGGTAGACGAGCATGCGCTCCGCGCCGCGCAGCAGCCTGCCCACCAGGCGAAAGCGTGCCACGACGACGATCGCCGCCACGCCCGCGAGCATCACCCCCGCCACGATGCCGACCAGCGCCGCAGTCGGCGTCTGGGGCAGGAGACCGGGCAGCAGCAGCGCGCCGAAGGGCACTGCCATGCACAGCGAGCCGGCGACGAACCAGGCCGCCATGCGCCCGTAGCCCAGCCGATCCATGCGGCGATGCAGGCCGATGCGCGAGATGACGCTCAGCTTGGCGGGCGCGTAGAAAAGCAGTGAGGCGACAGCGTTGATCGCCTGCACGCGCGTGAAGCTCAGCCGCGTCAGCGGCAGCATCAGCAGCCACCACGCAGTGCCGTGCGCCACGGCGCTCACCAGCGAACAGAGAAACAGGCCCGCGATCTGCAGCGCGCTCGCCCGGCGCACGTGCAGCAGCGCATCGCCCTGCACCGCCACGCGCACGCAGTACGCCATCAGCGCCAAACCCAGCGCATAGCCGGCCAGGTGCAGCGCCAGGACCGCCGGGTGACGCTTGCGCGCGGGCGGCGGCGACTGCATCTGCAGCGGATCTTCAGATGGCGGGCTCGGTCGATCCATCGGGGGAACTGCCTCTCAGCGGCGTCCAGAACGTCTCGGAGTGGACTGGATGCACACGATAGTGCAGTTGCGGCGGCGCGTCGCAGAGGGGAACGGTGAATCGTCCGCTGCGAGCGACATCGGTGGCTCGCCCTTCAGCATCTGCTCCCAGGCCGTTTGACGGGCGTCGCTTCGACCCGGCAGCGTCCACGCCGCAAGACGAGACAGCCGCCGACGCGGGCCGGCGGCTGCTGACGAGTGAGGAGATGTACGAGGGGGTTATTCAGCGTCATCCTGCGAGGCGAGCAGCTTGCGCAGGTATTGGTTCTCGCGGCGAGTCGCTTCCAGATCGAAGATCAGATACTTGACGGCAACGCGGAGGTGGTCGGCCGAGTCGCGGATCTCTCTCAGCGTGGCACCCATCTGCTCGTTGAGGCGATGCGCCTCTTCTCCGGCCGCGGCCAGTTCCTCCCTGTCCACGCCGGGCAGTTCCTGAAGTTTGCCGATGAGGTGATTGAGCTTGTTCTGGAAGCTGTCATCCATGCCACTGGTCTCCGGTTGTGGGGAAGGCGGCGCGGTCACTGCGCCGTCTCCCGTGCTCGTCTCAGGTTGTAAGACGACAGGAGCCGTCAACACGCACGATGCCAGCCTCCGCGGCGGCGGCGGCGTCCAATAAGAAGCGACGCCGCCCGCGCAGCGACAGCTTCAGCACCTTTGGGCGGCGCACTCGCATCCTTCACCTGCGCTGGATGTTGCCTCGAATCAACCCCGCACGTGGATCTTCTTCACCGAGTCGCGCACCGACGCGGGCAGCTTGTCGCGCACGCGATCGGCCCTGTCCGGATCGCTGCGGCGCAGATCGCGCAGCAGCCTGGCGAGATGGGCGTCCCGCTCACGCGCCCAGCGGGCGAAGATCGTCTCGAGTTCCTGGCGGTTGTACACCGTCAGCGGATCCTCCATCCCCGTCTGCGCCATCGCCCAGTCGAGCAGCAGGCGCGGCGACTTGTCGTAGCGGCACAACTCCAGCGTCGCCTGCAGGCGCTGCTCCAGCGTCAGAAACGGATCACGCGTCTGCATCGGCAGCGACATCAGACGCTCTTCCATGTCACGTCCCGCAATCTCAGAGTCCATAAAACTACTCATCGTTGTCTCCCGGCGGCCATCCATCCGTTCACGTATCCGGAAGCGTCGGCTCAGTCGCCATAGGCGGTCGCAACCTTGCGCACCGCTTCGATCACTTCATCCACCTGCGCATCAGTCAAACAGTGATGCATCGGAATACTCAAGACCCGCTGCGACAGTCCATCCGCCACCGGCGGATGCGCCTTGACGGTGTCGGCGAAGACCGGCTGCCTCGACGTCGCCCGCGGGTAGTGCACCGCACATCCCACGCCTTCCGCCCGCAGCGCCTCGGCGAAACCGTCCCGGTCGCAAGCAAATCGCTCCGGGTCAAGCCGCAGTGTGTACAAATGGTACACCGCTTCGGCTCCACGGGTCTGCTCGGGCAATTCCAGGCCCGCCACGTCCGCCAGACCCGCATCATAACGGTGGGCAATGTCGCGGCGGCGGCGCGTACGGGCGGGCAGCTTGTCGAGCTGCGCCAGGGCGATCGCCGCCGTCAGGTCGTTCATGCGATAGTTGTAGCCGATGCGCTCATGCAGGTATTTCTGGGTCTCGCCGTGCGAGCGCAGGCTGCGCAGGCGCCCGGCGAGTTCTTCGTCGTTGGTTGTGACCATGCCGCCCTCGCCCGCGGTCATGTTCTTCGTGGCGTAGAAGCTGTAGGTGCAGGCGTCGCCGTACGCCCCGATGCCCTTGCCCCCGAAGCGCGCCAGGTGCGCCTGGGCTCCGTCGTAAATGACCTTCAACCCGTGCTTCTCGGCCACACGCTCGACGGCATCGATGTCCACCGGATTGCCATACAGATGTGTTACGGCGATGGCGGTAGTTTTGTTCGTGACTCGGCGCTCCAGGTCAGCCGGATCAACACAATAGGTGCGGGGATCAACGTCGCACCAGACGGGAACGGCGCCGCGGGCGACGACCATGGACGCCGTGGCGATGAAGGTCCAGGCGGGCACGAGCACCTCATCGCCCGGTTGAATCAGCGCCTCATAGGCGAGTTGCAGGGCGGTTGTGCCGTTGCTCGAGGTGACCGCGAAGCGCGCATCGCTGGCTGCGGCGAACTTCTCCTCAAGTTCCTTGCAGCGCGGCCCCTGCGCGAGCATGCCGCTCTCCAGCACGCGCAGCACCGCCTGCTTCTCCTCATCCTCCATGCGGACGACGAGAAAGGGCACGGGCTGGGCGCAGGCGGGCCGGCCGCCGTTCACTGCGAGATCGGGGTGCGCAGACGTGGTCGTGGACATGGCGTCTCGTCGCCTTTCTCTTGCTCCGGATTTGTCTTCAGTCAACTCGACCCAGTCGGTAAGATTCGCATGGCAACGGGGTGTCCCTGACGGGCTCGACGACCCCTCACGTGCGGTGCTGACCGGGCATTCCGCGGCGGGCAGGTGGCTCCTGCTCGCGGGCATTGTACTTCAATTCCCGCACCGTGTCGGCGTGCCGCCCTGAGCTGAGCGGAGTACGACATCTGCTATCCGCCCCTTTCATCGGACGGATCGTGACACTTTCCGCAGCGGACGCCGTCACGGATCCGAGGATCCGTCGGCCCGGGGCGAATTTGCCGCCTTGCCGGGGCTCGATGGTTCGCCGGCCACGCGCCGTAGCGCCGCCACGCTCCGCCGCGCCGCCTCCGACGCCAGCTTCACCGCCGCGATCCGCTCCTCCATGCCGCGGACGGCATCTTCGGCCCCATCGACGGCCTCGGCGGTGATCCGCAGTACGTGCTGCTCCGCCCGGGAGAGCGACTCGGCCGTCTCGGCGCGGACGCCCTCGATCTGTTCCTCCAGTTCCGCGAGCAGGCCGCCCTGCTCTCGCCGCAGTGCCTGCGCCTCGTGCTCGAAATCGGTGCGGACCTGCCGCAGCGTCGCGGCCATCTCCTGCTGCAGCCGCTGCACTTCCGAGGCGATCTGCTGCGTTTCCTCGACCATTTCGGCCCGCAGGGCGCGCAACTGGGCGATGTGGCTGCGCCGAAGGGTTTGCACCGCCCGCTCGTACCGTTCGCGCTGGGCGGCGAGCCGCTCCTCGAACTGCTGTTCGACCAGGTCGAAGTTCTCCTGCAGCCCCTCCACCATCCGCCCCACGCGGTCCGCCCCCTCCACCGCCGCCGTCAGCCCGCGCGCGATCCGCTCCCCCTGCACCAGGTGATCGTCGAGTTCACGCGAGACGCGCCGGCCGAGGGCGATCTTGCCGTGCGCCTGCGTCTCGATCTGGCGCAACGTGGCGCCCGCGCTGCCGATCGAGTCCACAAGGCCTTGCAGATGCTTCGTTTGCGACTTCGCCTCCTCGATCAGACCGCTGAGCTGGCGCGCGAGTTCGTCGTAGCCGCGGGCGTCGAGGACGCGCGGCGTGAGCAGCAGTTCGCTGACGGCCCCGCTGTCCGTGCCGGGAATCGGCTTCGCCTCCGCCTGGGGAGCGCCGGCGAAGGCGTTTCGGTCGGCCGGCCTGCCCGTGGACGGATTGGCCCGCCGCTCCGCCGTGACATCCGTGCCCTGCGTCTGCTCTGCTCGCTGTGAGATCTGCGTCATGCCGAAGCTCCAAGTGCTCTTCCGTTATCGGCAGATCGGCCGGCCGGACGCAAACCGCGGCGCTGGCGTCGCTTCGCGCAGGTAAAGTCGGAATAATGAGACGTGGGGCCTGAATCTCGCTCCTTCCCCCAGCCAGGATGAACTCATGCCCATCTCGCGCTCCCTGCTGCTCGCCTGCCTGCTTCTCGCTTCCGCCGCGGCCCCGGCGTCGCGTGCGGCCCAGACGCCCGAGACGACGCCGGATTCAGCCGCTGACGCCGCCGCCCCCGCCCGCTCGGCGGAGGCGATCCTCGAGGAGTTTCACAGCCTCGAAGCCCCCGTGCCGCAGCTCGAGCGGATGGAGGATCCGGACTACGCAGCCGAGTACGAGCACGCCTTCGAGGCGGTGGTGCAGCGGCAGGCGCTGCTGGTGTACGAATTGCTGCAGGTCGATCCCGAGCACGAAGCCCTGGACAGCCTGCTGGACCTGCTGTGGGCGCGCACGGGCATCAACGAGATGCGAATCGAGGGATACGACCCGATCGCCCACATGCAGCGCTACATCGAGGCGCACCCCGATCGCCCCGCTGTGCGCCGGGCCCGTTTCTACCTGCCCCTGTCGCGTCTGTATCGGATGGAGAGCCTCGAGGATGAAGCGTCACTGATCGCCCGCGAGCGCGCCTTCGCTGAGATCGACGAGTATCTCCAGCTCTATCCCGAGGAAGAGCTGAAGAGCCGGCTCAAGCTCGTGTTCCAGAAGTACCACTTCGTCGGTCCGGACGAGACGGAGCAGCTTGCGCGCATCCACGAACAAGTCATCGAGATCGCGCCGAACACCAAACAAGCCCGCCGGGCCAAGGGCCAGTTGCGCCAGATCAACGAGATTGGCGAGCCCTTCGAACTCGAGCACAAGGATCTGCTCAGCGGCGAGACGATCTCCGCCCAGGAATTCCATGGCAAGGTCGTCGCCGTCATCTTCTGGGCCACGCACTCGGCTCCGTGCCAGACGCTGCTCCCTCGCTGGGAGGAGATTCTCGACACGCACAGGGATCAGGGGTTGGTCTACATCGGCGTGCCGCTCGACTGGAAGGAAGAGCGCGTGCGAGAGTTCTGCGCCGAGAAGGAAGTCGAGTGGCCGCAGCTGTGGCTGGGCCCGCAGGCGAAGGATTTCGCCGAGGGCTGGGCCATCAGCGCCGTGCCGGTGATCTTTCTCCTCGACCGGGAGGGCAGGCTGGTCGATACGCGCGGCGCTGTCGACTTCGAAAAGAAGCTGCGCACGCTGCTGAAGGATGACGAAGCTGCTGAGGACGAGTGAACGGCGCCCGCATCCGGGGTCCGGGTGGGGCGCGGCTGCGCCCGCCTCTGCGTCCGGACGAACGCTGGATCAGACAGCCGTAAGGCGTCGGGTGTACACCTTGGCGATCTCCTCCGCAGCGTGCCGGGAGGCCCGGCGACCTTCGAAGGGCTCGAGCACCTGCTGCATCGTCGCCACCTGGCGCGAGCCAAGGCGCGAGTCGTCGAGGTGGCGCGACAGCATCTTCGCGACCTTGCCGTGCCCGCCAAAGTGCGGAGCGAACTCCGGCACGACGCGCTGCTGCGCCAGGACGTTGGGCAGGGCGAAGTGCTTCGAGGTCATCAGGAAGGGTTTGAGCGTGCGGTAGAGCAACCACATGTGCAGCCCGCGGACCTTGTAAAGCACGATCATCGGCCGGGCGGCGCGGGCCACCTGCAGCGTCACCGTGCCGGACGTCACCAGTGCCAGATCGCACCACGCCAGCGTCTCGTAGAGCATGTTCGTGCGGACGGCAAGGGCGTCGGAACTCTCACTGGCCTGGCGTTCGATCAGGTCGGCGAAGAGATCGTTGCGGGCGACGACGACTCCGGCGATGCCGCGATGGCTCGCCTGCAGATCCAGAAAAGCGCGCAGCATGAGCGGAAAGTTCGCCTTCACCTCCGCCAGGCGCGAGCCGGGCAGCAGCGCCAGGCGCGGGCTGCCGTGCGGCAGGCCGCCGAGCTTGCCGTGCAGGTCGGGCAGCGGCTCGTCGAAGAGCGGATGGCCGATGTAGACGGCGGGCACGCCGCGCTCCTTGAACCACGCTTCCTCGAACGGCAGGAGGCAGAGCACCAGATCCGTGAGCCGGCGCAGCCTCCTGACGCGATGCTCCGCCCAGGCCCAGACCTGCGGGGCCACGAGGTGCACGACGTTGCAGCCGGTGCCGCGTGCGAGCTTGCAGATGGGGAAGTTCGACGCGGGTGAGTCGACGGGGACGTGCAGGCTGACCTTTCCCCGCTTGAGGAAGCCGCCGATCCGCTGGTGCATCGCCAGGTGCTCGCGGATCACCTTATATCCCGGCAGGAGCATGGCGCTGCGGTCGCAGGTGTTCTCGATCAGCTCCGCCCCCGCCTCGGCCATTCTCGAGCCGCCCCAGGCGAAGACCGGCGTCTCGGGCAACTCGCGCCTGAGATGAGCGATGACGGGCGCGGCGAGCTGGTCGCCGCTCGGCTCAAATGCGGTGAAGAGGATCCCGGGCGTGGACTGGACGTGCGGCACATCGCCATCGCAGCCAAGTTGCGCCCGCATGTCAACCGGCAGAGGCTCCGCTGACGCCGACTTGGCCACAATCGCCTCGCCGCCTGTTACCATCCCGCTCTTGCACCCATTGAAACGGAACGTCCACCATGCTCAAGAGAACGCATAGCTGTGGCCAGCTTCGGCCGGCCAACATCGCCGAAGAGGTCATCCTGGCCGGCTGGGTCAACGCCCGCCGCGACCAGGGCAAAGGCTTGATCTTCATCGACCTGCGCGATCGCGAGGGCGTCACGCAGCTCACCTTCGACCAGGAAGACACCGACGCGGCGTACCTCGAGCAGGCGGACAAGCTGCGCAACGAGGACGTGATCGCGGCCCGCGGCATCGTCCGCGAGCGCGCCGCCGGGCCCAACCCCAAGCTCGCCACCGGCGAAATCGAGGTCGTCGTCAAGGAACTTGAGATCCTCAACCGCGCCGAGACGCCGCCCTTCATCCCCGAGGAGCGCGGCACCGACAAGGAGATCCGCGAGGACCTGCGCCTGCGCTACCGCTACATCGACTTGCGCCGGCCGAAGATGGCGAACATCCTGAGGACGCGGCATAAGGTGACGATGGCGATGCGGCGCTACCTCGACCAGCAGGGCTTCCTGGAGATCGAGACGCCCTTCCTCTGCAAGTCGACGCCGGAGGGCGCCCGCGACTTTCTCGTCCCCTCGCGTGTGCAGCCGGGGCTCTTCTACGCCCTGCCGCAGAGCCCGCAGCTCTTCAAGCAGATTCTCATGGTGGCGGGGGCGGACAAGTACTGCCAGATCGTGCGCTGCTTCCGCGATGAGGATCCCAGAGCCGACCGCCAGGCTGAATTCACACAACTCGACCTCGAGATGTCCTTCATCGACAGCGAAGACATCATGCAGGTCGTCGAAGGGCTGACCCGCTACATCTGGAAGGAAGTCGCGGGAATCGACCTGCCCGCCTTCCCCCGCATGACCTATCACGAGGCGATGGATCGCTTCGGCATCGACCGGCCGGACCTGCGCTTCGGCATGGAACTCGTCGACGTCAGCGATCTGGCGAAGCAGACGGAGTTCGGCGTCTTCCGGTCAGCGCTCGAAGAGGAGACGGGCGTGGTGAAGGCGATCCGTGTACCCGGCGGCGCGTCCATGAGCCGCAAGGAGACCGACGCCCTGGGCAAGTTCGTCAGCGAGTTCGGCGCCAAGGGCCTGCCCACTGTCAAGCTCACCGACGAGGGGTGGTCCACAGGCATCGCCAAGTTCATGGAGCCGATCGGCGAGGCGCTGCGCGAACGCCTCGGCGTCGAGGTCGGAGACCTGGTCATCTTCGCCTGCGACACCTATGAGGTCGCATCGCGCTCGCTGGGCGAACTGCGCAACAAGCTGGCCCGCGACCTGGGGCTGCTCGAGGAGACGCAGTGGAAGCCCCTCTGGGTCGTTGACTTTCCTGCCTTCGAATGGAACGAGGAAGATCAACGCTGGTACGCCAAGCACCATCCCTTCACCGCCCCCAAGCCGCAGGACATCGCCAAGCTCGAGTCCGATCCCGGCAGCGTGCTGAGCAACGCCTATGACCTGGTGATGAACGGCTCGGAAATCGCCGGCGGCTCCGTCCGTATCCACGACCGCGGCGTGCAGTCCAGGATCTTCTCGCTGCTCGGCCTCAGTGAAGAGGAAGCGAAACTGAAGTTCAGCTTCCTGCTCGAGGCGCTGCAGTACGGCGCCCCGCCGCACGGCGGCATCGCGTTCGGGCTGGATCGGCTGGTCATGCTGCTCTGCGGCACGACGAACATCCGCGATGTCATCGCCTTCCCCAAGACGCTCAACGGCGCTGACCTGATGACGCAGGCCCCCTCGCCTGTCGACGCAGCGCAGCTCGACGAACTGCACATCCAGCTGACGGGGGAAGGGGCGAAGGCGCTGAGGGATTGAGGCGCGACGGCGCGTCGGAACGAAGTGAGTCAGGCTGCAATCGCGTAGCGCCCGGACTTGAGGGCTTCCATCAACGCCTGCCTGGCCGCTGCGTCGCGGAAGCCGCGGAAGGCGGCGGCGTGCGCCACCGGACCGGGATCGTCGATATCGCCGATCCAGATCACGTTGGCTTGCGCCAGCGCCTCGCGCGGCTCGGCCTCGTCCATCTCCCGTCCCGGAATCGTGATTCTCAGATCGATCGTCGTGCCCGGCTCGAGCTGTACGTCGAGTTCGAAGCAGCAGCCGCCTTCGCTGATGTCGTAGGCATGGCCGCTGAGCGCGAAGGTCTCCTCGCCGGCGAGGCGGACCGCGACCGGCGTGTAGCCCGGGTCCACGAGGTAACGCTCGAAGCGGCGACGATTGGCGCTCATGCTCTGCTCCTGCTGAGAGAATCACCGGGTCCAAAGAAGCGAGACCCGCAGGCGCGCTATCGGCCGGATGAGCGCGCGACTTCAGCGCCGCCGCCGCCCTGCTTTCTCCCCGCTGGCGTTTGTCTTGTAGCTGTTCCCCCGCGGCTCGCCGCCTAGCCGTTGTCCCGCTCGCCGATCAGTTCGATGTTGAGCCGATTCAGCCGCATCCCCATGCGTCGTTCGATGGTCTCGATAACTTCGCGGGGGACGCTCTCCAACAGCAGCGCCCCCAGGTCGTCTGGCACATCGTGGATCTTGCCGGTGCGGCGATCCTTGAAGTGCAGGTGCTCGTGCATGTCGGCGTCGTAGCGGCAGCAGCCGTTGACCGCGGCAATCTTCTGGCAGAGCCCCGCCTCGCAAAAGGCCTCCAGCGTGTTGTACACGGTCGCCATGCTGAGTTCCGGCCCGCCGTTGCTGTTGACCAGGACATAGAGTTCGTCGGCGGTGGGATGGCTCTGCGTGGCCATGAGCGTCTCATACAGGGCCAGGCGCTGCTGCGTGCAGCGAAGTCCGTAACTCGAGAAGATGGCTCTCATGCGATCCAAGGGCGACCTCGTGGGTGCGTGCCGTGTGACTGTCCGTGAAGCGGCTGCCCGTCGCCGCGCTGACGCCGCCCGGACTGCGTCTTGAGTCTATGATCGGCGCGCAAGTGCGGTCCAGTGAGTGAGCAACGATTTTGCGAGCCTGGGTATCGTGATTTTCGGCCCTCCGTAATCCGTTATGCGGACGACTACGCCGGGGGCCACGCCGCCTCCCGCCCGCCGCGTCGCTGCCGCGAACTTCACCCGCCCCGCCCCGTACAATCCGCAGATGCAAGTGCGGCGACCAACTCGGCCGGTCCAGATCGGCGACAAGCGAACCGGCATCGTCACGATCGGCGGCGATGCGCCCGTTTCCGTGCAGACCATGACCGCGGGGTACACCTACGAGATCGACGCCTGCGTCAGCGAGGTGAATCGCCTGCACGCGGCGGGGGCGGAGCTGGTCCGCCTCGCCGTGCCCATGCGCAAGGACACGCAGGCGCTGCCCGAGATCCTGAAGCAGACGCGCGTGCCCCTCGTCGCGGACGTGCACTTCCACTTCCAGCGGGCGCTGGAGGCGGTCGAGGCGGGCGTGC
>CAZZPX010000029.1:0-13727 GCA_964655955.1 uncultured Phycisphaerales bacterium
GTCTTCGTCATCGCGGCAATCGCTTCGTTCGTGAGTGCGCGGAGGTCGCAGCAACCTGCGGCAGCGCAGTAGATCCGGCCGAGCAGGGACGGGGCGACTCCCGATCTGAAAGCGTGTGAGGTGCGGCTTAACCCGCTTCGCCCGCGACCTGCGGGTTGTAGCGGCAGGCGCGGCGGAGAGCCCCCTCGACGCCGGTCATCTCGACGTACTGGCGGAAGAAGTCGGGGGCGGCGGTGATGCTCAGCTTCACGCCGCTGCGTCGCGCTTCGCGGCCGAGCGCCAGCAGGGCGGCGAGCAGCCTGGTGTTCATGTCGGTGAGCCCGCCGAGGTTGATGCGGATCTCGCCCCTGGCGTCGCGCGCCTCGTCGGCCTGCATAAGCGAGCGTAGGTGGTCCACGTGGCGCCGCAGCTCCGTGTCGCCGCGCAGATCGCCATTGAGGCGAACTTCAGACATCCTGTCTTCACGTGGACGAACCATTGCCTTTCTCCGTCTTCTCCGGAATTCAGTATGCCGCGGCTTCGGCGGAGGTCAATGACTTGCCGCTGTATTCGTCCCTCCAGGCGAGCGGATTCTCGGTGAAGACCGCACGCTCGGCCCGGATCTTGCCCAATCCTTACAATCCGCCCATGTTCGGGTCACATCTCTCCATTGCCGGCGGGCTGGTCAACGCGCTCCTCGAGGCAGAGAAGCTGAAGCTGGACACCGTGCAGGTCTTCACCAAGAACCAGCAGCAGTGGCGCGTGCCGCCGCTCAAAGAGGAGGATCGCGTCGCCTGGCTGGAGAAACTCGCCGACCTGGGGTGGCAGGAGCGCACCGTCGCCCATGACAGTTATCTCATCAACCTCGCCAGCCCCGACGACGCCTTATGGGACAAGTCCGTGCGACTGATGCGCGCAGAGATCGAGCGCTGCGAAGCCCTGTCGATTCCCTTCCTGGTCAGCCACCCCGGCGCCTTCACCACCTCGACCGCCGAGGCAGGCATCAAGCGCATCATCAAAGCCTACGACCGCCTGCACCGCGAACTGCCCGGCTATCGGACAATCGTCTGCCTGGAGAACACCGCGGGCGGCGGCTCGACACTGGGACGCACCTTCGAGCAGCTGCGCGACATCCGCACGGGCGTCCGCCAGCCGCAGCGCCTGGCCTACTGCCTCGACACCTGTCACCTGCTCGCGGGCGGGTACGATGTCCGCAGCGAGCAGGCCGCCCGGGCCGTCCTTGCGGAATTCGACGCGGTGTGCGGACTTGACCTGCTCAAGGTCCTGCACCTGAACGATTCCAAGGGTGAACTTGGCTCGCGGCTGGATCGACACGAACATATCGGCGACGGCTGCGTAGGCCGAGATGGCTTCCGGGCCTTCGTCACGCACTCCGCGCTCCGCTCCGTGCCCAAGATCCTGGAAACGCCCAAGACCACCACGGCCAAGGGAACGCCCATGGATACGGTGAACCTGCGGCGTCTGAAACGCCTGGCGACGGCCCACTAGCGAGGAACCAGCATCATGCACGCTCGACACAGCGTCTCACCTTCGACCGGCTCCCGTCTGCGGCGTTTCCTGCCGCTCGCTTTGCTCGCGCTGCTTGTTCCCACTTTGACCAGTTGTCGTTACCTGCCCGGCGGGCGGCGCATCCTGGCCCACCAGGAGGTCGACCAGGCCCAGGCCCTGCTCGCTGAGGGAATGACGGCGGAAGCCCTCGCCGCCTTCGAACGCGCCATCGACCTGAGCCCGCGCCTCGCCAGCGCCCACATGGGAGCCGCTGAGATCTACCGCGTCCAGGGCGACTACCAGGCCGCCGCCGAGGCGTACGGCGAGGCGGCCCTGTCCCAGCCGAGCAACTTCGACGCGCACTTCGGCCAGGGCCTCATGCTGCAACTGCTCGATCGTTTCGCCGAGGCGGTGCGCAGTTACCTGCGGGCGGTGCAGCTTCGCCCCACCAGCGCCCCGGCGAACCTGAACCTGGCGACGGCGTACCTGCAGCTTGGTGACGCCGCCCTCGCCGTGCCCTACGCCGAGAAGGCCGTCGATCTCGACCCCGGCAACGGCGCGGCCCATCTGAACCTCGGCGCCATCTACGCCCGCGTCGAGCGGCACGACGAGGCGCTGTACGAATTCGAAGCGGCGGTCAACATCCTCGGGCCGCGGCCGGACCTGCTGCGCAACCTCGCCGAGACGCAGGGCGAACTCAAGCTCTACGACGAGATGCGCCGGACGCTGCTCACGCTCGTCGAACTCGAGCCGACCGCGCGCACCTTCGAGCGGCTGGGCTACGCGAGTTTCAAGGCTCGCCGCTACGCCTCGGCGCTCACTGCCTTCGAGCGGGCCGTCGAACTCAATGCAAAGAATGTCTCGGCGTTGAACGGCGTGGGCGTGTGCCTGCTCAATCGCTATCTCACGGCGGAAGGCGAAGCCCGCGATGAGGCCGACCGCCGCCGCGCCATCGACATGCTGCGCCGCAGCCTGCAGGTAAACCAGGATCAGCCGCAGATCATCGAACTGCTGCGGCAGTACGGACGGTAAGAGCGCCATGGCCGATGCGACTGTGCTGGAGAGTTTTGCGACGCCCGCGGATGAGCCGTTCGTCATCGAGCACGTCAGCGAGGAGTTCACCTCGCTGTGCCCGGTGACGGGTCATCCCGACTTCGGCCGAGTGGTCGTGCGCTTCGTGCCGCGCCCGGCGGGCGCAGGCGGCACGTGCGTCGAGCTGAAGAGCCTCAAGCTGTACCTGCAGTCGTTTCGCCAGGAGGGGATCTTCTACGAAGCGGTGACGAATCGGATTCGCGATGACCTGGTGAAGCTGATGCAGCCGCTCTGGCTGCAGATCGTGACCGAGTGGCGCGGCCGGGGCGGGATCGCTTCGCGCATCATCGCCACACACGGCGAAGTCCCCGCGGAGTGGCGGCGGGGGTAGCGCGACCCATTGGGGGGGCTGTGGCGGCGTATGCAATCAGAGACATGAGTCGTTTTTCTGCTTGCTTTGGATGCCGGCCGCTGTAGAGTTGGCTCAGCGGATGTGTGCACACACCAGGTACGTGGGGCTGGGGGCCTGTTGCTCCAGCCCAGTTCGGGTTGTTTGGCCGCGGCGACGTGGCCGCGGCCGCTGACACGGAGGCGGTTCGTGCTTGTCTGGGGCGAACCCGTTCTGGAACAGAGGCTGATGAAGAGCCTCGGAGGGATCGTACACATGCACAATTCACTCACTCACTCACTCACTCACTCACTCATTAGGACGTAGGGCGATGTTGGCGGCGGGGCTGACCACCCTGTTCGCGGGGGGCGCATGGGGCCAATACGACGACATTTGGTTGCACGACTGGCTTCAGTACCTCGGCAGCCTCAACAGCCAGGGAACAGATGGCTCGACGTATGACGATCGGGTCAATGCGCTTGCCGTCGGCCCGGACGGCTACATTACAGCGGTCGGCTGGTTCACCGGCTCGCTGCGCGACCGGGCCGGAGTCGAGATCGGGCCGGTCCACGGCGACACGGCGGGCGCTTTCGTCCTCACCATGCCGCCGGATGATCCCAGCAGCGGGGTCGGCAGAATGGATCGGTACATCTTCCGAGACGAGCCGGCGCAAGGCCCGCCTGAGGCAGGGGCGGCGGCCGCCTATGCCGTCGCCATGGCGCCGCGCCATCGCGAACTGCGCGACGGCACGCGCCCCGTCGCGGTCGGCGGCGAGTTCTGGGGCACGGTTGACTTCTGCGTTGAGAGCGACTGGGGGGTGGCGTCTTTCGACGTGTGGGACGGCTGGCTGCTCTACCTTGATGCCGCCGCGGATGAATGTCTGTGGATCTGCCCGCTTCGCGGCGAGGGCCTCGAGCACGTCGAAGGCGCGGATATCTCCGAGGCGATCTCCATCGTCCCGCAGGAGGATCCCGAGAGCGGCGAGGAGATTCTCGTCGCGTTCGTTGCCGCGGCGGGGTGGTTCGGCACGGATGGGAGTCAAGATCCCTCCACACCTGACATCTCCTTCGACTCAACCGATGACGACCCCTCGGAGGAAACTAACGGAGGCGAGGACGCATTTCTTGTACTGCTCGCCGAAGACGCGCAGGGAATCGCTGAGTATGTCACGCACATCGCGTTCGGCGGTACGGGTGACGACCGAGCCTACGACGTACAGAGCGTTAAGCGCGGCAACACGCTGTACTATTACGTCGCCGGGTCCTTCTCAGGTTCGAGCGTCGATTTCGATCCGGACCATTCGCACTCGGGCAACATCGACATCGCCAGTTCGGCCGGCGGCACGGACATCTTCGTGGCCAAGTACGTCTACGACCCGATCTACAACAATGACCTTGAGTTGGTCTGGCTGTACACCGACGGATCTACAGGAAATGATCTCGGACGGGCCCTCGTCTGCTCGGGCGGCGCGGTGTACGTCACCGGCTCGACCTGGGACAACGGCTCGCTCGCGCTCTGGACGGCGCAACTTCTTGAGGACTCCGATGAGGATGAAGTCTCCTTACAGTGGGAGAATATGGTCTCCGGGAGCTGGGCGGAAGAAGGAAGGGACATCGACCTGATCAGCCCGGCGGCGGTGGTCGTGACCGGGTACTTCGGCAAGTACCGCGGCGCCGGCGATGCCAACTGCTCAGAGTGTATCCAATACAGTCTCGATTTCGATCCCGACTCTGCTTACCAGGATGTGCACACAACGAACAAAGGATTCGACTCCTTCCTGACGTCCTACAGCACAGGGGGCAGCTATCTCTGGACGCGCACGTTCGGCGATGACTGGAACGAGACGGGCACCGGCGTGGCGGTGGATGCCTCCACGAAGCGCCTCACGCACGCCGGTCGATTCGGCGACCTGAACGCGTCGCCCAGCTACAGCATCGATTTCTACGACCCAGGCTCGCAGATTCCCGCGGACAGCGCTGTGAGCAGGGGTCGCAGCGATGGCTACGTGCAGTCGCTCGCGCCTGAAATGACCGAGATCTGGCAGATGCTCTCCCTGCTGATCGATACTTCCCATAGTCTCAAGGACGATGACACCGACGACCCCGACTATACGGGCGACCCTGAAGTTGACTGTGACGAGGACGGGGTGGGCGAGGGATTTCAGAAGATCACGCAGGCGCTCGTCGACATCCTTGAAGATGAGAGCGCCCTGATGATCCCCCGAGACGGATCAGTCGCTGTCAATGTCATCTACTTCGGCCGCTCGGAAGGCGCGCAGACCATTGTGCCCTTCATAAGGATCGATGCTGAGGACGACATAGAGTTGCTTGTGCGCGCCATCGAACGGTCGCATGCACTGGATGGCAACACCGACCTGGCGGCCGGAATGGAGTACGCAGCGGGAGAACTCGGCAATGGGTTGACCTATCTCGATCCCGTACACATCGCCGTCAACATCCTTGTCGAGGGCAAGGACAATCTGATCACGAGCGTGAGCCAACTCCAGGACGCCCGGGACGCACTCGTCGCTGCGGGAGCGCACCAGGTGAACGCACTGGGGATAGAGTCACAGTTCTCCGAGTTTGGTGGGGTCGGCACGAACGACATTGCCCAGTACCTCGAAGACTACGTCTGCTGGGGCAAGGACGGCGAAGTCGTCGACTACCCCGCCATCGACGGGCCGGGTTTCTACCTGCTGATCGACAACGTCTGTGACGAATCACCCGATCCGAACCTGTTCGATACGTGGCTGCTCAAGACATTCACGGAGATCACAGGTTGCCCCGAGGCGTGCCAGGCGGACATCACTGGACCGGATGATGAGCCGGATTGTCTTGTGAATCAGTCAGATCTGGGCTTTCTGCTGGCGTGTTATGATCCCGACAACCCGGCCAGTGGAGAGTGCCTCAGAGCCGATCTAGATAGCAATCAATATGTCGATCAGGGAGATCTTGGGATCCTGCTTGCCGAGTACGCCGCGGGATGCGGAAATTGATGGCGCTACCTGCAGTACCGGGCGTCGTGATTGGCGCCCGCCGTATCATTTGTTCCGAAAGGTTATTGCTATGACGAGTTGTAGCGACCGAAGACGCCGACTCGGGTTCTCGTTAATAGAATCACTCGTTGTAATCGCCGTGATTGCAGTGCTGATCGCGATTCTCATTCCCGCCATAGGAGGCGCCATGGATCGAGCGAAGGACGCGGTGTGTCTCTCCAATCATCGCCAGTTTGGGATTGCGTGGGCGATGTACTTCGCGGATTACGACAGTTTTCCTGCCATGGACGTGGGGAACTATCCAGCTAGGCTCTTCGACTGCTGGGGCGGGGTTGATTGGTTTGGTGACGACTTTCAATTATCTCTGGCCACCCGGCCCGTCAATAGATACGTGGCCCCGCACAAGCAGGTGCGCGAGCGCGCGGAGGTGTTTATGTGTCCACGCGATGACAGCATGCGGCATTCGAAAACTGATGACAGGATTGTCTGGGAGCGAGTCATGGGCGAGCACTCCTGGGCGGAAGAGGAGGGCACAACGATCTTTTCGTGCCTTGGCAGCAGCTATGCGGCTAATGACTGGATGTACTGCACGCCTGGCGCCAGGCAGGGCTGGGGACATCAGTGGCCGTCTCCGACCTTTCGCACGGACCTCGGGCCTGACAATGTACAGGTCACGCCGAGCCGATTCATCCTCGTCTCCGACTGGGGCTCTTTCTACGCAGGGAGGTACGAACTGCAAGATCGCGTCGACCGCAATCTCATCTACGGTTGGTGGCACGGGTACGAGATCGGCAACATGACGTTTCTCGACGGCTCGGCGCGACGCCACGAAATGGGCGACGTGACGACGCAGGACTACACTTTCTACGTCGATCCCGGCAAGCAGCCCCCCGGAAGCTGGAAGACGGTGTATCAGCCGTGAGGCCGGCGCGAGTTTCGACCAGGGCGCGCGCCTCCCCGGCCAGTCACCGCTCCGCTTCCAGGGCGGCGAGTCGCTGCGCCAGGGCTGTATAGAGCGGGCGCGGGTCGCGGGCGCGGCGAAGCAACCCCTCCACGGGCGAGTGCCAGCCGATCAGGTCCAGGTGATCGCCGCGCCACACCTCCTGCCGCTCACCCCACGCCGCCGAACTGACGGACACCAGCCCGTCGCTGGGGCCTTCCGCCCGCTGAAGCACGCGCGCCGAACGCCGCAGAACCAAGTCCATCTCCCGGATCGGCTTGGTCGCTGCCAACGAAAAGTAACGCACCTGCGGCAGGTCGGGCGTCTGCTCGTTGAAGCGCTGCATCGAGGCGAGGCGCAAGTCCGCCGCCCCGTCCGTGGTCAGCCCGACCAGGCGCGCCAGCCGCACCAGGGCGCTCGGCCTGCCGCGCAGCACGATGTCGGCGAGCGTCGAGCCGCGATGCGGCGTGCCCAGCGTGGTGAGCGAGATGATGCGGTCGGCGTGCTCCAGGTGCGTGATGAGAAAGCGCGCGTCGAGGCCGCCCATGCTGTGGGCGATGATGTGGCAGGGGCGCTCGCCGAGATGGCGCTTTAGTTCCGCAGCCAGCGCTTCGCCGCGGATCGCGATCGAACCGGTGGGGGGGACGCGCGTCTCGACGATGGCGCAGCCGCTGCGTCGCAGATGGGAGGCGACGAGGCGGAAGTAGGGCACGGTGGGCACGCCAAAGATGCGCAGCCGATCGAAGCCGAGCATCCCGTGCGCCAGGACGATGGGCGCCTGCGGGCAAAGCGGCGTGGCGGGGTGAGCGGTCACGGCGGCATGGTAGCCGCTTGCCGGGCCGACCTACGCCGCGGCCTGCAGCGCCATGACGATCGACTGGGCGGCGATGACCAGCAGCAGGACGAGGATGAAGCTGACGGCGCCCCAGTTGGAAGCGCGATCCAGACCCCGGCCCAGCTTACGCCGCTTCTGCAGATGCGCTTCGCTCGACTTCGCCGCCTCAGCCGGCGCGGGCGCGAAGCCTTCCATCTCGGCGTAGCTGCGCGGGGGACGGGCGTAGAGATCGCAGCCGCAGCGCGGGCAGAAGTATTGCGTGAGGTGGCGACGCTGCAGTTCTCGGCCCCCGTAGCCGCAGGCGCGGCAGATGCGCGTATGGCAATGCTGCTGGCGACATGTCGCTTCCCTCAGCATAATCTCACTATACCCCGGTTTTTGGGCCCTGAAACCAGGAAATGACGCCTTGCTGCACACGCCCGATGGCACACCCGATCTCACGCAATGGTCCGCATACCTGCGGCAACTCGCCGGGGAGGCGGCGCGGGACCAACTCACGCCTGATCAGGTGCGAGCCTTTCGCGACGAGCGCGGCCACCGACGCGCCTGCGATCTGCCCTTCCTCGCGCAGCGCTTCGGCTTTGACCCCGGCAGAGGGCCCGCGGGCGCGCAGCACGATGTGGCGCTGTGGTGGGCACTGCATGATGAAGGGATCGACGTGGACGACGTGCTGGACAAGGCGAGGCAGGCGCGGTCGTTCCCCCACCGGGGCGCGCTGCGCGGGGGCGAGCACGGGCTCTTCATCCAGGATCTGTTCCAGACCATCGAGGTGTGGACCGAGGCGGATCTCTCCGCCTTGCACGCGCTCATGCACCTGGCGCGGCGGCGCGGGCGCGACGACTGGCGCCGGCGCGTCTTCGACGTGGCCCGCTGGCACGTCGCGGAGGTCCAGCCGGACAACGGCACCAACCATCCCTGGGCGGTGCACGTCTTCCTGCTGCTGGCGGCTGCGGAGAACGACCCGCAGGCCGCACTGCACGCAGAGACGCTGGTGAGCAACAGCATGGTGACGTTCGGCCGGCCCGACGCCTTCTCGCAGCACATCCTCGCCGACGCCGCCGAGTCGCTTTCCGCCTGCGCTGGCGACTCGCGCCCGCCCGGCTGCGCCTGAGTCGAGTGTGCAGGGCTGCGGCGGCCCGAGTGGCGTGCGCTGCGGTGCTTCGCGGTTACACTCGCAGCGTCGCGGCGCAGCGCCTTGCCGTATCATCGCCACGGGGCTGCACCGGCCAGGCAGGCTCCTGCACCCGTTTCGCTCATGTCCACACCCGCACTCGCCATCCTGGAAGCGCCGCCTCGACCCGGCGGACCGATGCGGCCCACCGACCCCGACGTCGCCGGCGAGCATGCGCTCGCGGCGCTGCCGACGCTGGCGGCGTTGCGGCGGCGCTCGCTGCTGCGCCTGGGCATCCTCGCCATTCTCCTCGTGCTGGTGCTCGTCCCCGCCGCCGCCTTGCCCGTCGCGCCGCTCGCGGCGCTGGTGCTGCTGGCGGCGGTCTTCGCCTCCTCGCTGTGGGATCGCCATCTCGGCAGGCAGTTGGCTGAAGGCGTGGCGCGGACGGAAGAGCTGGCGCTGCTCGGCCGGTTTCCCGAGGCGTGGGACTCGGCGTGGGAGACGCTGCCGCTCTGCCGCAGGCACCCGCTGGGGCAGGAGTCGTGGCTGCGGCTGACGCTGACCATGGGGCGGGCGGCGATGTGGGGGCGCGCGTACGAGACCGCGGAGACGCTCGTGGCGCTCGTCGGGCAGCGGCTCGGGCCGGAGCATCCCCTGCGCTCGTTCTGCCACGTGCAGCGTTCGCTGGCCGCGGCGTTCGACGGCAGGCCGGGTGTGGCGGAGGATGAACTGGTCGCGGTGCGCGGCCTGCTGCGTCGCAGCGGGGTTCCCCAGGCGCGCGCGGTGCTGCTCGTCGCGGAGTTGGCCCAGGCGTACGCAGCGCAACAGCCGCAGCGCGCCGTGGAACTGCTCGACGAACGACTCGAGCGACTCGCGCCGCTGGGCCGCGATGCGGGAATCGGGCATCTGCTCGCCGCCTGGGCCTACCACGGCGCGGGGCGCAGCGAGGCAGCGCGAGGCGCCTGGCGCGACGCGGCCCTGCTCATGGGAGCGGCTGCGTGCCGAATGGTCCTCGATCTTGACCTCGAGGATGAGAGAGCCACGCCCCTGCACGCACCGGCGGGCGCCAGCACGGAAACTGCGGAAGTCGTCGGCGGCGACGCGACCGATGCGGGCGCCGCCGCGCCGTTCCAGCCGCCCGACCCGCCGAATCACGGCGAGGAGGAGCGCCATGGCTGAAGTGCGCGCCAGCGCCGAGGCGCTCGATCACGTCGGGGCGGAGCGTCTGCGTCGCCAGCTTCGCGCGATCGCACTGGCCTGGGTGGCGCTGTCGGCGTCGCTGCTCCTGGGGCTGCTCCTGCCGAGTTCGATCCTGCCGACACTGTTGCTGGCCGGGACGCTGGTGCTGTGGATCTGGGCGAACTGGAACACGGCTCGCAGCAGCGCGCACCTGCGTCAGGCGGCGCTGGCGGCGGGCGGCGGTGACTGGGGCGCGGCCGTTCCGCCCCTGGTCATGGCGCTGCACACCTTCACGCTCAGCCGTTCGAGTCGGCTCTTCGCGTATCAGCAGTTAGCGCTGCTGCGTTCGGCGCAGGGGCGCTACGACGAGGCATCGGCGCTGTGCTGGGCGCTGCTCGGGCATCATGGCCGAGGTTCGGGCCAGCGGGGGCGGCTGTGGCTGCTGGAGGCGGAATGTCGCTGGCGGCTGGGGGACATGGCGGCGGCGCATGAGGCGCTGACGCAGGCGCATCAGCACCCGCTGCGGGCGGCTGAGGCACTGCAACTGGTGGCGGTGCAGGTGGCGTACGAGGCGGCGACGGGCCAGACGGATCGCCTCCTCGAAGGGCTCGCCGCGAAGGTGCGGCTGGTGCGGATGATGCCCGCGCAGCAGGCGGCGGGCGTGCTGCGGCGTCTCGCGGAGGCGGCGGAAGCACGCGAGGGCGGCGCAGTGGCGGCGGACCTGCGGCGACACGCCCGGCTCCTTGGTGAGGGGGCGGAGGCGTAGACGAGCCGTGGGGAGCGGCGGGACTTCTCGGACGATCCGGGCGGATTTACCGCCCCAAGTCGCCCCAAAGGGCTTGATTTCGCACCCCCATGCCCGATACTAGATCGGTCCCCGCTCGCCATTCCGGCGAGTCGGCGTCGAGCGTCGACGCCATCGATCAGAGGAGAGTTCGCCGTCGCTTCAGGCACAAATGCGGATGCGCGTTGAGGTTGCGCCGCTGTTCGACGCTTCCTCTCCCACTTGCCGCTGCCTGGGCGGGCGGACCCGTCGGTGTCCCTGCGTCTTGTCCGCAGCGGCGCTCTCGCGCCGCGGGTCGGGCGACGCGGATTCGCAAGAAGGAGCAAGTTCATGTCGTTGCTGAACCAATGCGGCGTGCTGACCGCGGCCGCCCTCATGGCCGCGAGTTCCGCGTTCGCCGGATCGCCGAGCCTCACCGTCACGCACGCTGACGAGCAGGGGCTGACGGCGGTCGTGCAGACGGACGCTGTCGACTTTGAAGTCGTCAAGACCCAGGCGGGGCCCTTCGTCACGCTCACCTGGCCCGATGCGGTGTACAGCGGCGACGTTGGCAGCCCGGCCCTTCCGGTGGTGCGGCGCTTCTTCCTTGCACCCGAAGGCGCGCAGATCGAACTGAATGTGACTGCTGGGCGGGTGGAACGAATCGATCTCGCCGCGGCCGGGTACGACATGCCCGTCCATCCCGTGCAGGCGCCGATCGAGAAGACGCCGGGCGCGCGGGAGAACGCGCCCTTCGCCTTCGATGCAGCCGCCTATGCCGGAGCCGCCTTCGCGCCCGGCGCGCGCGCGACGGTGACCGAGGTGGGCGTGGTGCGCGGGCGGCATCTGTACCTGCTGGAGGTTCGGCCGGTCGACTACAGCCCCGCCCTGGGCGAAGCGAGGTTCTACACCGACATCCGCGCGGAGATCAGCTTCCGCGGGGCCGGCTATGTCGAACCTGCCATCTCTCCGTTGCCGCACCTGGAGAAGCTCGTACTCAATGCGAACCTGCTCGGCGAGATGCAGCAGAGCCGCGGCGGCAACCTGCTCATCGTGATTCCCGAGGCGTACGAAACGGCGTGCGGCGACTTCTGCGCCGCCAAGGCCGCCCAGGGGTTTGCCGTGACCGAGTACGTCATTCCCAACGGCACGAACGCCACGACGATCAAGAATTACATTTCCGCGCAGTACAGCGGCCCGACCCCGCCCGATTACGTGCTGCTCATCGGCGACACGGACACGATTCCCTCCTGGACGGGCGGCGGAGACGGCAGCCCGCAAACCGACCTGCCCTACGTCTGCATGGACGGCCCCACCGACTGGCATCCGGACATCGCCTACGGCCGCTTCCCCATCCGCAACACGACGCAACTTGCTGCGATGATCGACAAGACGATGTTGGTCGAGAACGGGCCGCTTCCCGATCCGGAGTACACGACCCGCGCCTGCTTCATGGCGAGCGTCGACAACTACCAGATCAGCGAAGGCACGCACAACTACGTCATCGACAACCACATGACGCCCAACGGCATCACCTCCGACAAGCTCTACCAGGTGACCTACGGCGCCGACACCCAGGATGTGCGCAACTCGTTCAACGACGGCCGAATCTTCGGCGTCTACAGCGGGCACGGCAGCGACTACTCCTGGGCCGACGGTCCTCCCTTCTCGCAGAACGACGTGCGCGGCCTCACGAACGAGGGCATGTACCCGATTGTGTGGAGTTTCGCCTGCGTGACGGGCAGCTATCAGCTCAGCGAGTGCTTTGTCGAGACCTGGGTGCGCGAAGAAGACAAGGGAGCCGTCGCCATGTGGGGCTCCTCGGTCAACAGCTACTGGACCGAGGATGACATCCTCGAGAAGCGCCTCTTCGACGTGATCTACTGGGACGGCATCCGCGAGACCGGGCCCTTCTGGAACGCCACCATGCTCGCCTACGAGCAGGACATGGGCGGCGGCTCCTTCACCCGGCGCTATTACGAAATGTACAACCTCATGGGCGATCCCACGCTCTACGTGCCCGAGCCGGGCGGCGGCGTGGATATGCGCGTCTCGCCCTACGGCGACTTCGTCTGCGAAGGCCAGGCGGGCGGGCCGTTCGTTCCCGATCACCAGGTCTACACCCTCGAGAACAAGCTCGATGTGCCGATGCAGTATGAGGTCAGCACTGACGTCAACTGGCTGACCGTCGACGCGCCCACCGGCATGATTCCGGAAGGCGGCACGGCCCAGATCACCGTCAGCCTCGCCGGCCAGGCGTACAACCTGGGCAACGGCGAGTACAACGGCGTCATCAGCTTCGCCAACCAGACGACCGGCAGCGGCGACACCACGCGCGAGGCGCAGCTCGTCGTCGGCGTGCCCGTCCCCATCTACCTCTGGGACATGAATACGAATCCCGGCTGGAGCACGGAAGGTCTCTGGGCCTGGGGCGATCCCACCGGACAGGGCGGCGAGTACGGCTTTGCCGACCCCAACAACGGCTACACCGGCACCAACGTCTACGGCTACAACCTCAGCGGCGACTACGAGAACTACATGCCCGAGCGCCATCTCACCACCACCGCCATCGACTGCACCGGCCTCACGCAGGTGCAACTCAAGTTCATGCGCTGGCTCGGCGTGGAGACGCCTTCCTATGACCACGCTTACATTCGCGTCAGCACCAACGGCTCGAACTGGACCGAAGTCTGGCAGAACGGCGGATACGTTGAGGACAGCAGTTGGCAGGCGGTCGAATATGACATCTCCGCAGTCGCCGACGAACAGCCGACCGTGTATATCCGCTGGACCATGGGCACGACCGACTCGTCGTGGCGGTATTGCGGCTGGAACATCGATGATGTCGAGATCTGGGGGCTGCAGCCCGGCGATCCGCCCTGCCCCGAGGACCTTGACGGAGATGGCACGGTCGGCCAGTCGGACCTCGGCATTCTGCTTGGCGCCTACGGCCAGAATGCGGACGGCGACATCGATGGCGACGGCGACACCGACCA
>CAZZPX010000030.1:0-2737 GCA_964655955.1 uncultured Phycisphaerales bacterium
ATCCCGATCGATCCCGAGCACCTGGCGCAGATCGACGCGGCGCGCTATCGCGTCGAGACGGATGCCGGCCGGTTCGAGGCGACATTCGTCTCCATGGGCAATCCCCACCTGGTGTCGTTCGTGCCGACTTCGGACGACCTGCTGCGCATCAGCCTCTCCACGGTGGGGCCGCTCCTGGAAGAGCACCCGGCCTTTCCGCACCGGATGAACGTGCACTTCGCCTGCGCCCACAGCGAGGACGCCGCCCTGATGCGTACGTGGGAGCGAGGCAGCGGCCTCACGCTCGCCTGCGGCACGGGCGCCTGCGCCGTTCTCGTGGCGGGGGTGCGGCTGGGGCTGCTGCGGCGACGGGCCGACCTGCATCTGCCCGGGGGCGTGCTCACCGTCGCCTGGTCTGACGACGACGCCTCGGTCATCATGACCGGCCCGGCTGTGCGCGTCTGCGACGGCGTCTGGAGGGAAGTCTGAAATCGACGCCCCGCGGTTCCCAAAGAGTCGGCGGCAGGTAAGCTCTTCTCCGCGCCATCTCTGCCGCCCTGCACGGAAGGACACACTCATGCGAACGTTGTCGCGACTCACGCTCTTTCTTGCACTCCTCACGCTCACCGGCTGCATGGCCTACAGCACCCGCTACAAGGCGGAGTCGCGCGTCGAGCAGACGCTGCCGCACGTCAACGCCTCCGGCCTCAAGCTCGAGACCAAGAACGGCTCGATCACGGTCCGGGTCGACGAGAGCGCCGGGAGCACTGTCACGATCGTCGCCGACATCAGGGCGGCCGGCGCCACTCAGGAGGAGGCGGATCGGCGCCTCGCCGACACCAAGCTGCACATCGATCGTCTGGACGATCGCACGTTGCACGTGCGGGCGGTCTGGCCCGAGCCCCGCAACGGCAACGACGCCTGCAGTCTCGAGATCACCGTTCCCGGTGCGAGCGGCATCTACGCCCGCAGCGGCAACGGCGCGATCAGCATCACCGGTGCTGCCGGCTTCGCCGATTTGCACACTTCCAACGGCGCCGTGACGGTGCGCGACCATGGCGGCGACGCCAGGATCGAGACCTCAAACGGCAAGATCACCTGTGCGAATGTTGCCGGCCGCTGCGATGTCGGCACTTCCAACGGCAAGCTCGAGCTGGCGGATGTGCGAGGCGGAGTCACCGGGTCGACGAGCAATGGCGCCGTCATCCTGGAACTGCGCAACGGTTCATCCGGCGACTTCGACATCACCACGAGCAACGGCGCCATCCGCGCCAGCGTCGCCTCCGACTGGGCAGGCTCGATCGATGCCAGCACCAGCAACGGCTCTATCGACGTGAGCGGCGACAATCTCAGCCTGAAGAAGCACAGCAAGCATCACCTCACGATCCGTTGCGGCGCCGGCGGACACACGGGCACGCTGCGAACCAGCAACGGCAGCATCACCGTGGAAGTCCACGAATAGGTTGAGCACCGCCTGAGAGTGCGAAGGACCTCAGTCTCCGTGCAGAGACGCCGTGGCGGGCCGAATGTGCCTTTGCCCCGCTCTTGCATTCACCCCGCTCGCAGCGCCAGGATCAACTCCACCTTGCCGACCTGTTCGTCGAGCTTGCGAGCGATTTCGACCGGTGTCGCACCTTCGTCGGCAAGTTCGTAGATCTGTCGCATCAGCGGATCCATGATGCGCTCGGACGCGACCGGCTGCGGGCGACGCTCGTCCGCAGCGCCGGCTTCAACTCTGTCCCCCGAGCTGCGCGCTGGTGTCTGGCTTTCGCCGCGAGCCGCACCGGGAAAGGCGAAGGCCGCCGGCTCGCTTGATGAGGCGGCTTCGTTCGGACATGGAGCCGGATCGTCCGCAAACTGTTTGCCCAGGCGCGCCTCCAGTTCGGCGATGCGCTCCTCGGCGAGTTCGAGCAGGTATTCCAGTCGCTCCGCCTTGTTGTCCAGGTGCGCGGCGCAGCGGCGGGTGAGTTCCTCGACCTCCGCCATCGCCGTTCCCACCTCGTCACGGGCCGCGGCGCGTTTGCGGATCCCCGCCAGCCGTTCCCGCGCCGACTGCGGCTCGGAAGCGGTGTCAGCATAGCGCCGACGCATGCGCACGACAGTCAGAAAGATGAGCAACCCGGCACCGCAGGCCAGCAGCAACGAGGCGAATCCGTCCGGGACGAGGCCGGCCTCGCCCACGAGCAGGAGCAGGCTCGAAGCGCTGATCTGCAAGCGGAAGCGACCTCCGTGTCGGCTGAATCATCCCGTGCCGGGATCCGTCCCAGCAATTATCAGACCTATCGGTATCATGTTTGGGTGTTCGTGACAAATGACGCCTCCATCCAGCCGCCGGACCATCGGGAACCCGGCGTCGCCGCCGTCGGCCAGGCCCTGCGCGAGAGGTGCGGCATCGAGACCGGCGACACGCTGCTGCTGGCGGTCAGTGGAGGGGCGGACTCGGCAGCGCTGCTCCTGGCGCTTCGCACCCTCGCCGAACGCGGCGAGCACGACTATGAACTGCACGTCGGCCACGTGGAGCACGGCTTGCGCGGCGAGGCGAGTCTCAGCGACGCCCGCGCCGTCGACGCCTGGTGTGCTGCGCTCGACATTCCCTGCACCATCGTGCCGATTGTCGTGGCTGAGCAGCCGGAAGCGAACCAGGAGGCGGCGGCTCGCAGCGGCCGCTACGCGGCGCTCGCCGAACTTGCCGAGCGGCTCGAAGCCCAGGCGGTCGTGACGGGGCATCATCAGGACGACCATCTCGAGACGATTCTCA
>CAZZPX010000030.1:2747-13661 GCA_964655955.1 uncultured Phycisphaerales bacterium
CTGCGCGCGATCGCCCAGGGGAGGAACACCCCGCCGCGCGGCATGGCGGGACTGGCGTGGCGACGCGAGTTGGCCGGCGAGGTGTCGCTGATCCGGCCGATGCTCGCGGTCGATCACGCTTGGGCGGAAGCGCTTTGCCGAGCCGCCGGTCTCACCTGGCGCGAGGATGCGACCAACCGCGATGTCTCGCGCACGCGCGCCGCCATCCGCCAGCGGCTCGCGCCCGAACTGCGCGCGCTGCGGGCGGGGACGCCGGAGCGCCTCGTCGAGGCGGCGCAGCTCTGGCGCGATGCGGCCGAAGCGCTCGAAGAGAAGTCGCTGCGTCTCGTCGGCGAAAGCGACGCCTGGGAACGCGCGCAGTTGCGCGGCCAATCGGTCGGCGTGCTCGCGGAGGGGCTCCGCCTGGCGATCCTGCGGCGCACGGACGGCGAGTCGGCGGATCGCCTGGCGTTGCGCAAGCTCTTTGCCTGCGCAGAAGCCGTCCTCGATGCTTCGACCGAGCCGCGCCGTTTTCAAATGACCGCTAACCTCGAGGTGATTGTCAGAAACGACCTCGTGGTGCTGCATACGATTGACGAAAGCGAATCTTGCGGAGACAAGACATGAGCAAGCAGAAAGTCGCGCTCGTGGGCCACTGCGGCCCCGATTCATACCTGCTGGAATCCACCGTGCACAAGGCGCTGCCCGACGCGGAAATCATCAAACTCAACGACGAGCGCCGCCTGCGCGAGCAGCTTCTGGAGCTGTCGCTGCTGCTGGTCAATCGCATGCTGGACGGGTCGTTCGACGATCCATCCGGAATCGCGCTCATCGGCAGGCTCGCGCGGGAGGAAGAGGCCCCGCCGGCGATTCTGGTGAGCAACTTCGCTGACGCCCAGGCGGAAGCGGAGAACGCCGGGGCGAGCCCCGGATTCGGCAAGAACGATCTGTACGACGAGGAGACGCTGGAGCGCATCCGCAGTGCCGTACGCGTGGTGGCGGCGCGGTAGGGGGAGACAGGAAGAGCGTCGGGGAGAGGGGGCGGGAATCTGCAGGACAGAGCGAGTCCGCGAGCGCCGCCCTGGGTATGCGTGGACCCTTACCCCTTGGACTCGATCTTCTCCTGCCCGCCCAGGTACGGCCGCAGCGCCCGCGGCACGGTGATCGAGCCGTCCTCGTTCTGGTACATCTCCATGATCGGGATGAGCAGCCGCGGACTGGCGGCGACGGTGTTGTTGAGGCTGTGGCAGAAGCGCTTCTCGCCGCTTGCGGCTTCGCGGTAGCGCAGATTCAAGCGCCGACACTGAAAGTCGTCCAGACGGGAAGCGGAGTGTGTTTCGCCGTACGCTCCGCGCGGTACGCCGCTTTCTCCCACCTCGCCGCGCGACGGCATCCAGCACTCCAGGTCGATCATCGTGGCGTTCTTCGGCCCCAGATCACCGGTGCAGCATTGCAGCAGGCGGTAGGGCAGTTCGAGTTTCCTGAGCAGCGTCTCCACGTATCCGATCATCTTCTTGTGCCATGCCTTGCCTTCCTCGACATCGGCGCGGCAGATGACGACCTGCTCGACCTTGTCGAACTGGTGAATGCGGTAGAGCCCTGCGGTGTCCTTGCCTGCCGCTCCGGCTTCCCGGCGAAAGCAGGTGCTCATCGTGGTGTAGCGCAGAGGAAGCTGCGCTTCATCGAGGATCTCATCCTGGTGATACGCCATGAGCGCCACTTCGCCTGTGCCGGTCAGGTACAGGTCGTACCCGCCGCCGCGCTGCGATTCGGCGATGTGATACGCCTGGTCTCGTCCGGCGGGGAAGAAGCCGGTCCCCTGCATGCACTCTTCGCGCACGATGACCGGGGCGCTCATGGCGGTGAAGCCGATCTCCTCCACCATGTAATCGAAGGCGAAGCGAAGAATCGCCTGGTGCAGGCGCATGCCGTCGCCGATGAGGACGAAGGAACGACTGCCCGCGATCTTCACGCCCCGCTCGAAGTCGACCATCCCCAGCGCGAGGCCGAGGTCGATGTGGCTCCGCGGTGCGAAGCCCTTGTTTTCCTGGAATGACTTCGCCGGATCGAACCAGTCGGGATGCCACTCGCCGATCTGGATGTTGTCGTCGGCTGAGGTGCCTTCTGGGACCTCAGCGTCTGGAGGCAGCGGGACTTCGTAGAGGCGCTCGCGGAGCGCCGCTTCGGTCGCCTTGCTCTTCTCTTCCAGTTCCTGGACGCGCAGCTTGAGCTGAGCCGGGCGGGCCTGAAGCTCGTCGAGCTGCCCCTGGAGCGCTGCCTGTTCTTCAGGAGGGGCGTTCTTGATCTGGCCCTTGAGCCTGCCGATCTGCGGCCCGGATTCCTTGCTCAGCTTCTTCTGCTCGGCGCGGAGCGATTCCTGTTCGGCGAGAGCGGCTCGCCAGTCACTGTCGAGCCGGAGAATGGCGTCAATGTCGACGGGTATGCCCTTGAGCGCGGCCCCGCGACGGTAGCGCTCCGGATCTTCGCGCAGGTGTTTCAGGTCGATCATGGCGGCAATGGTAGCGACCCGCCATGCAGGCGCCGCCGGGGGTGATTGACCTCTCCGCCGCGAGCGCCGCGTTCGAGCCCGCCGGCTTGCGGTCGTAACGAACCGGGGTGAAGAGTGGCGGGTACAAAAAAAGTCACGGGCCCTTATTCAGGGCCCGAGACTTCTGCCACACAAGGTTACGAGAGATCATCTCTCTTTTCCCTCGCGTGCTTACGGGTGGCAAGTCCGTTGTCGATCAGGACCTTCCCCGGGACCTGACCGCATGACGTGTTTCTTCGGAGTGACGTGTTTCAGCCGTTTGCCGGACGGCTCCTCCTCTTTCTCCGGGTGATGAAGTTCATCACCTTGTGGACGTGTTCATCCCGACCTAGCGGGAAGACTCTTCCCAGCCTTTCTCATCGGAAAGGCCGCTTCCACTCCTACCTGATCTCAATATACCACCACTTCGAGGATGGTCACGCGGAAAATGAGAATGATTTCGCGTTCTTTACCGCCCGGAAATACCTCCCATAAACTCCGGTACTGTAAATACTTGCCCAGTTTGCCCAGGTTGCCTGTCAATTCAGGTCGGAGGGGGTGCTCCGTCATCCGCTGAGTACGCCGGAGGGGTCAGCCGGGCAGACCACCCCATCTTGGTCAGGAGCGTCTTCCAGTACGAGCCAGCCGGATTCCGTACGAGTTTGGCCGACTTCGGATAGCGGGCGATGCGGATGCGTTCACCGGTCTGCAGGATATGGTGAACCTGACCATCGAGGACGAGGGAGGTGCCCGGGTTGGTGGCGAGCAGTTCCAGCTCGATGGCGCGATCAGCGCTGACGACGACTGGCCGGGTCGCCAGAGAGTGGGCCGCCAGGGGCGTCAGCGTCAGGGCTGGCACGGCGGGCGAAACAATCGGCCCGCCCGCCGCCACGTTGTACGCCGTCGTGCCGATCGGCGTGGCGACGATCACGCCGTCCCCGCTGAGGATCGGTCCCGCTGCCCCGTCGATGGTCACGCCGATGTCGATCATGCGAAACGGCCGCCCGGCGGTGATGACGCAGTCGTTGATCGCCGTGCCGCAGAAACGGGGGTGCGAGGCGAGCGGCGGATGCACCATCGCCTCGATGACGATCAACTCACTGGTGGGGAGCGACTCGCCACTGAATATCCCGGGCCCGAGGTCAAAGAGAGCCTGGAGATCGAACTCCGCCAGGAATCCGAGCTTGCCGAAGTTCACACCCAGGATCGGCAGCTCGCGATCGACGAACTTGCGCGCCCATTCGAGCAGTGTGCCGTCCCCCCCGAGGACAAGCATCAAATCGACCGCTGCCGTGTCGATCGCCTCGTCCGTGTCGGGGTGCGACAACTCCGCGACGATCGACACATTCTGATCGGCGAGGAATTGCCGGACCGTCGGCAAGGCGCTTTGCACCCGTGGTTTTGCATCATTGGCGAGCAGCAGGACGCGTCGGCGCATGGGGGCATTGTACTGCCCGGGCCGCGCGAGCCAACCTTCAGCGATCCCCTCGTGCTCATCGTGTCGTCATGCCTGCTCCGTGCGCTCGGTGCGAGCGGTGCGAGGTGAGACCTGCCTGCGGCCTGTGGCATCGGTCGCAGCGGCGCTGTCCAATACCTCCCGGATCCGCCGAGCGATGCCCGCGGCATCGAGCCCGACTTGAGCAAGCTGCCCGGCGCGTGAACCCTGGCTGATCCAGCGCTCCGGAAGGCCCTGGCAGTGAATCAGCCTTGTGTCGAGACCGGCTTCGTGGGCGGCGGCGATGACCAGTGACCCGAAGCCGCCGCGCAAGCCGTGATCCTCCAGCGTGAGGATCGGGATGCCGCGTTGGAGGAGCCCACCGATGAGGTCGATGTCGACCGGCTTGGCAAAACGGGCGTCGTAAAGGGCAACGCGGTACTCATCGCTGAGAGCGTCAAGTGCACCAGCCGATTCGAGAGCCGTCGTGCCAAACGCCAGAATCGCCGCATCAGGCGAGTCGTGCGTGACAAGCGGGCGAGCCTTGCCAAGCTCGAAGGGCGGGCAAGGCTGTCCACTGAAGCGTTCCGAAACGGAGTCGCGCGGGTAGCGCACGGCTGAGAGCCCCGCGTCGTAGCCTCGCATGAATTCGAGGGCGGCCCGCAGGGACGGTTCGTCAATTGCTGCCAGCAGAGCGGCCTTGGGAAAGACGCTGAGGATCGAGACATCGCAGAAGCCGTGGTGCACCGCTCCGTCCCCGCCCACCAGACCGGCCCGATCGAGACAGAGCCGCACCGGCAGGCCCTGCAGCGCCACCTCCTGAAAGGCCTGGTCAAAGGCCCGCTGGAGGAAGGTCGAGTAAACGGCGAAGAAGGGCTTGAGCCCCGCCTTGGCGAGGCCGGCCATCATGTCCATCGCGTGCGACTCGCAGATGCCTGTGTCCCATGTCCGGGCGGGGAATTCGGCCATGACCTTGCCCACGCCCGTGCCGTCCGGCATGGCGGCGGTGGCAGCGACGACCTTCTCATCCCGTGTCATGACTTCGTGCAGGGCATCGGCGAAGGCGGCGGTGAAGGACCTGCCCGACTTCTTGAGTTCGGCGCGGCAGCCCGACACGACGAACGGCTTGGGCGAGTGGAAACGCTCCGCGTCCACCTCCGCAAACTCGTACCCCTTGCCCTTGACTGTCTTGGCGTGCAGCAGCATCGGGCGCTGAAAGTCGCGGGCTTCGATGAGGAAGCGAATAAGGTTGGGCAGGTCGTGCCCGTCCACCGGGCCCGCCGTCACCAGACCGAACTTCTCGAACCACGAGTCCTCGGCGAGCAGGACTTTCGTGAGATCGCCGGCCGTGCGGTAGGCGTCACCGACCAGTCCGCCGCCCGGGAGGTGTTCGAGCACGCGCTTGGCCTGCTGCTTGAGGCCGCTGTAGAGATGGTTGATGCGGAGGTGGCTGAAGTACTGCGCCACGGCGCCCTGCGGCCGGGCGATGCTCATGCCGTTGTCGTTGAGCACCACGAGGAACTGCCGCTTGAGCGTCCCGGCGTTGTTGAGACCTTCCATGGCGACGCCGTTGACGATGGAAGCGTCGCCTACGAGCGCCACGACACGTCGTCCATCGGGATTGTCCCTACTGTACGCCTCACCGGTGAGCTGGTCGCCGCGCGCCATGCCGACCGCGGTCGAGACGGCGGTCCCCGCATGACCGACGGCGAAGAGATCGTGTCCCGACTCGCGTGGCTCGGGGAAGCCGGACATGCCCGTCTCCTGCCGCAACCTGCCGAAGAGCGGCTGGCGACCTGTGAGCAGCTTGTGCGGATAGCACTGATGCCCCACGTCGAAGAGGAGGCGATCACCGTCAGGGCCGAAGTCAAAGACGTAGTGCAGCGCGAGCGTGAGTTCCACGACGCCGAGATTCGGGGCGAGATGCCCGCCGCTCCTGCTCACCTGCTCGCAGATGGCGTGGCGGATCTCGCGGGCAAGCTGAGGAAGCTCGTCGATGGGAATCTGCTTGAGGTCGGCAGGCCCCTGGATCGAGGCGAGAAGCGGCGTCTGCATCGGCAATCCTTCCAACGACTTGGGTCGCGCCCGCGTGGAATCAGGCATGATAGGCGGATCGGGTGGTATCGGCGAACGCCCCGCCGTCGCGCCACACGACGCGTCGGCCCAGCCTGGATGCGATCACTTCGTGCGTACGGCCACGGCGCTGCAAAGTTCACGCAGCGGCTCCGCCTGCGCGCCGAACGGCGCCAGGACCGCCAGCGCCGACGCCTCCAGGCGGTGCACTTCCGCCCGTGCTTCGGCAAGTCCGAGAACCTGCGGGTACGTGGTCTTCCCGGCGCTGGTGTCCTTCCCCGTGCGCTTGCCGACGGCATCCGTGGACGCGGTCACGTCCAGCAGATCGTCGGTGATCTGAAAGAGCAGGCCGAGCGCTTCGCCAAATGCCGTCAGGGCCGACAGTGCGTTGTCGTCGGCGTTGCCGCAGATCGCGCCGAGGCGACAGGCGCAGCGGATCAGCGCGCCGGTCTTCTTGCGATGGATCAACTCCAGGCGCTCGCGGGCGCTCAGGCCGGGCGCGAACGAGCCGAACGTGTCGTAGACCTGGCCTGCGATCATGGCATTGGTGGCGGCGGCGAGTTCGCCGCTCAACCGCGCCGCCACGGCGGGGTCGTCGATCTCCTCAGCGAGCGTGGCGAACGCCAGGCTGGAGAGCAGATCCCCCGCAAGGATGGCGAGCGCTTCGCCGAACTTGACGTGCACGGTGGGCAGGCCGCGGCGGAGTTCGTCGTTGTCCACGGCTGGCAGGTCGTCGTGGACCAGGCTGAAGGCGTGGATCATCTCCACCGCCGCCGCCGCGGGCAGGGCACGCCGCGCGGCTCCCCCGACCAGTTCGCAGGAGTGGAGCGTCAGCAGCGGCCGCAGACGCTTGCCGGGGGAGAGGGCGGCGTAGAGGGCGGCGTCCTGCAGTTCGCCCGGGAGATCCGCTGCTTCGATCCGCCGGCGCAGCATGGCTTCGAGTCGCTCCCGCCAGGCCTCACCCCGATCTCTCGCGCTCTCGTCCATGCCGCGTCTCCGAGTTGGTACGGGGACGAGTATAGACGCCGCCGGACTCAGGGGTTCACGAGTCGCCCCGGCGCGGTACCTTGGGGCCGACCTGAGACCTGGAGGTGCGGTCGACCACCGCACACGGATTGTTTATGCCTCTCTTTCAGCGCATGGCGGAGATCATGGAGCAGGGCGGCTGGGTGATGTGGCCGCTGCTCGCGCTGAGCGTCGTCAGCGTGACGCTGAGCCTCGAGCGTTCACTCTTCTGGCTGGCGACGCGCCGCAAGTCTCAACCCACTCGGCTGGCGCGGATTGCCGGACACCTGCGTGCCGGGCGCACCCGCGAGCTGACGGAACTCGTGCACGACGATCGCTCGGTGTACGGCCGGGTCGTGCGCGGCCTGGTGGAACTGGGCCTGAACGAAGCGGTGGGGGTGGAGATGGTAGAGGGGCAGCGCCGGCGCATCGAACGCTTCATGACGGTGCTCTCGACGATCATCACCGCGGCGCCGCTGCTGGGGATTCTGGGAACGGTGAGCGGCGTGATCGACTCGTTTCGCATCCTCGGTGCGACGGACGTGATCACGGACCCGAACCGCGTCGCCGCGGGAATCGCCGAGGCGCTCCTCACCACGGCGTTCGGCCTGATTGTGGCGTTGATTACGCTCTTTCCGTACATGGCGTTCCGCGCCGCCGTCGAGCGTTGCTTGGGTAGCATGGAAGCGCTGATCGCTGCCGCGGAACGCTCCACAGGCGCGAACGCGACCGGCTAGACAAGCCCCGCCCGGCTCGTTGCGGCTTACCTGCTGGCGGGGAGGGCCTCTTCCTTCGCCTTGATCAGGCCGTACAACTCATCGGCGGACTCTGCGCTGTAGACGGCGGTGCGCAGTTCCTCGTCGGTCATGAGGCGGCTGATGCGCGCCAGCACCTGGATGTGGTCGGAGGTCTTGTCCGGCGGCGTGGCGATGAGCACGATCAGGCGAACCGGCTTCCTGTCGATAGCGCCGAAGTCCATCGGCTCCGCCGTCTTGCCGATTGCCATGACGATGCGGTTCTCGGAGGCGGGCTTGCCGTGCGGAATGGCGAGACCCAGGCCGATCCCCGTCGACTTGATCTTCTCGCGCTCCCAGATCGACTGAAAGATGGTGTCCGGCTCGTTGACCGCTCCGGCCGCGCCGAGCAGGTCGACCAGTTCCCGGATGGCGGCCTTCTTTTCCGTCGCCTCCAGGGGCACCTTGACGCAGTCGGGTCTGAGGATGTCGAGCAACGTCTTCACGCAAACGCCCTTCCAGCACCGCTCCGGGGATGACACGAGCCAGACACTCTAGCCCTTTCGCAGGTCGTCTGTACAGGGGCGGCGGGCGGTTCTATGCCAGACAGGCGGCGAATGACCCGTCGCTGTAGTCGCGGCGGTCGCCGCCCGGCAGACCGCGCGGGGCGAGGGCGCGGCTGCTGATGGGCTGCTTCTCATGCCAGCGCTGGATCCATTCGACGTGCCCCTCGTTCTCCTCCGGTTCGACGCTGCAGGTGGCGTAGAGCAGCACGCCGTCATCCGCGAGCAGGCGCAGGGAGTCGGCGGTGATCTGCCGCTGCAGGTCGCGGATGGATGCCAGCCCGCGCGGCAGCAGACGGTACTTCGCCTCGAGGCGGCGGGGCAGCACGCCCGAGTTGGAGCAGGGGGCGTCGATGCAGACGACATCCGCCTGGCCGATGAACCGCGTCAAGTCGGCCGGGTCGATGGTCTCAACACGCTCTTGCCCGGCGAAGACGCTCTGCAGATCGGCTCGGCGCTCTGCATCGATGTCCGTCGCAACGATGCGGGACTCGGGAAAGAGGCGGGCGAGTTGTCTGGTCTTGGTGCCTCTGCCGGCACAGACATCCAGAATCAGCCGCGGCGTGCGGTCGCGCAGCAGCTCGACGACCTCCGAGGACGCTGGATCCTGCACCCAGACGTCGTCACGGCCGGCGAGCAGGTGGCGCAGTTCAGCCGATGAACCGCTAAAGACGAAGTGCCCGGGCGCGGCGTGTTCCTCGACCAGATGGCCCGGGGGCGGGCTGACGGCGTGACGGGCGTTCAGGATGATGGGCGGATGCACCAGGCTGTGCAGGCAGCGCAGTTCGATCTCGCGCCGGTCGAGCCGCAGCAGCCAGTGCCGACACAGGCTCACCGGGTGGCTGGTGGCGACGGCGAGGCGATCGATCGGATCCGCGGGGAGAAGCGGCCTGACCAGGCGCAACCCGCGACCGTCCGAGAGCGGGATCTGGTCGAGGGCGCCGGGGTCGTAGGTTGCGATACGCTCGGCGACGAGTTCGGAGATTCGGCGCAGCACCGCGTTGACCAGTCCGGCGGGCTTCTTGCCCTGCCGGCGGCGCACCCAGCCGACGCTCTCGTTGATGGCCGCGTGGGCGGGAATGCGGTCAAAGAAGAGGATCTGCGCCGCTCCGACGAGCAGCCCCGCCTGCGCCGCGGGCTGCAACTTCTCAAACGGATTCTGCAGGTACGCGGACGCGAGCGCTCGGATCGTCAGCCAGCGGCGGTATACCTCGCGTTCTATCGCCAGCACCAGGTCGGCATCGCGCGGCTCGAGCCCCGCGGTGTCGAGCGGCGACAGGTCGAGATCCGGAAATCGCCTTGCCTGGGCGCGCAGCCGCTCGTGGAGCAGATCGCGAGGTGTCTGGCTGGCGTCGGAGCCGGCGCGGGCGGGGCCGTCATTCATGCCGCCAGACTACAGAAACCCGTCGCTGGCGGTGGCGCCGCGGCGCGAATGCGACAGGCGCATCGCTGCCGCGAGCCGTCAATCGTGTCGCAGGGCCACGATCGGATCCTGCCGTGCTGCGACGCGGGCGGGGTAGAGGCCGAAGATCAGCCCAGTCGCCGCAGCCACGAGGAAGGAGACGACCACAGACCAGGCGGTGACGTGGAAGGCGACGGAGGCGTCTTCGCCAAGCACGCGCGACCACTGTCCCATGAGCGCTTCGAGGCCGAAGGAAAGCGTGATGCCGGAGATGATGCCGACGACGCCCCCTGCCATGGAGAGCACGCCGGTCTCGATGAGGAACTGGATGGTGATGTTGTTGCGTGTGGCGCCCAGGGCCCGGCGGATGCCGATCTCGCGGGTGCGTTCGGTGACGGTGGCGAGCATGATGTTCATGATGCCGATGCCGCCGACGAGCAGACCCACCGCAGCGATGACGGTCAGGACGGCGTTGAAGACCAGCGTCGTCTTTCGGGCGCTCTCCAGCAGTTCGTAGGGCACGATGAACTCGACGTCCGCCTTGTTGGCGTGGCCGACCTCGATGACGCGGCGGGCGCGGGCGGCGTCGAGGAGCACCTCATCGCGCGACGCAGACGCCAGGTAGATCTCGCTCAACTCGACTTCCGACGCCTGGAACGAACCGGATGTACGCTGCACGATCATGTCGCCGAAGATCGTGCTGGCGGTGGCGAGGGGGAGGTGGATGTCCTTGTTGAGATCGCGTCCGACGAGTGCCGATCCCGCTCCTCCCGCGAGCCCCACGGGGTGCAGGATGCCCACGACCGTCAGCACCTGCTGATCGATGCGGAAGGTCTTGCCGATCGGGTCTTCGAGGGGAAAGAGCAGGTTGGCGACTTCATCGCCGATCACTGCCACCTTGGCGCGGCGTTCTCCGTCGTACTCGGTGAGATAGCGTCCGCGCGCGATGCGCAGGTTGGCGACATCGGCGAGCGCGGGAATCGTGCCAAACGACTGCGACGTGATCTTGCGATCATTGCGCAGCACCTCCGAGCCGACCTGCTTGAGGGGGATCATGTGCTCGACGCTGGGGAAGGCCGCCTCCAGCCGCCGCAGATCCTCGCGCCGAATGCCGTACTTCGCCACGCGCTGGGTGTTCTGCCCGCCGCTCATGCTCGCCGATTCGGGGGGTCGCTGGCTGCGGATGATGATGTTGC
>CAZZPX010000031.1:0-13363 GCA_964655955.1 uncultured Phycisphaerales bacterium
CGACCTCGACCACGACCACGACCTCGACCACGACCACTCAGACGCAATGAATCCCATCATCGTCGTATCTCCATTAGTTTCCGTGCGTACTCATTCGCTTCGGCCTCGAAGTCCGCACTCCGAAGCGTGTAGGCCAGCCACCACCACTTTTCACGCTTGGCCTGCATCAAGTGGCAGACCTCGTGCGCGACAACCCATCGGCTCACGTTGTCCGCGGCATCGAAGTTGAACGTCGTGCCAAGAATCACCGTGTTGCCCATCCAGGCCGGCGCGTGGTTGATCGGATTCCGCGTGTACTGCAACAGTCGAATCGGCTCGGTCCATCCCGCGTCCGCAGCCATGCCCGCGACCACGGCCTGTTCGTGCGGTTGCAGGGGGCGGGTGGACAGGGTGCAGCCGCTAGTCAACAGAAGGATTGCTAGTAGTGCTTTCACGGTCTGTCCTATCCAGATTCATGATCCTGATCGCCTCTGCCTTCATCGCGTCGCCGACTATCGATTCAAGTTCCTCGTCTGTGAATGGTTCAGAATCCTTGGCGGCGCCGAGCAACTCAGCTTCTCGCTGTGCGAATTCTTCCGCCACGCGCTTTCGTTCCTGGTGGAACTCGTTGACCTGTCCAGGCCACAGGTGGTTGTATAGCCACCGCAAACGACAAGGCACCGTGTTTCCCGGAACTGTCGGATCGGTCGTATACACCCAATCCGGCACTCCGCACACTGCCATTGATAGACAGGATCAAGGCCGCTCTTGACCATGATCCACCAAAAGCCGTAGGTCTTGGCGTAGCTCATGTGCGACATGTGGCTGTCGTCGTGGTGCCTCTCCGGGTCGGACGCCTTGTGCCCGCAACTTGCACACTGGATGTAATCAAAGCAGCTTCGTTTCATGCCATTCCTTTCAATGACGGGGCGCATCCGGCGAGAAACAGCAGGATCGGGGCGAGTTTCATTTGTGCCTCTCGAAAGTGACGGCCCAAACGTAGGGGTTGTCGTCAAACCGATTGCCGGGTTTCTGTAGGGTGTCCCAATAGCGAATGAAGTGTTCGCGGTGCTCGAATCCCTCATCAGCCGCGTCCGATTCCGTGATGTCCTGCAACCGTTCTGCCCGAACGTCGGTAACTCGCAGGTCGATGCGGCTGGCCCATCGGGGCATGAATAGCTTATTGGGCATACCCAAAGGATTGTCGAGCGGAGTCGGATTGTCTATTGCGTAAGAACACGTCGAATCAAACCACCGCTTAGCCGCTTCATGGTTGTCGAACTTCGGCCATCGCAACTGATGCGACTTCGTCCAGCCTGTGTGTTCATAGCACCATACTCCCTCCTTCACCCACAGCAAATCGCCGACGCGGTAGGGGCATTTCCAATCGTGCTGTTCGTCCGATCCGACAGGTCGGTATTCGATGCTGTGTTCGCTCTGCTGATGGACGTATGCAACGTACCAGCGATTTTCGCCGGGAATGTCTCGCAAGACGTGGAAGCCTTTGTTCGGCTGCGGCTTAATCACCCGCCGCGTCTGCGTCTTGCGCCCGCCGAGGATCGCACGAACCATCTGGCCGCTGAACAGGATTGGTTTTTCGCGTGTTGTCAGTTTCATTCCCCAGCCCTCAGCGCCGCTGCCCACTGTTCGAGGAAGCGGGCGAGTATCTCGCGGTCCTCTGCGGACTCGCGTTCCTGCCCGATTCGGCGCGCAGCCTCTCGCGTTCCATCTTCTGGCAGGCCCATGTAGAGCCACGCCTTTATGGCCGCGTTCCGTGCCTGCTCATTCGTCATGCTCATGGTTGGGCCTTTCTGTTCACTCATCGCGTCGCCATCCTCCCGCTACTTAATTCGCCTGCCTCCCGCCTGGATTCACTACGCCCTTCGCGTTGCACAGCGGGGCCGATACGCTGTTTCCGCTTTGTGTGACACGTCCTGTCACGGCCGGTTCGATCTTCAGCAGGTAGCAGTTGTTTGCCTGATCCGTGCGAACCGCCTTGCAGTTCCGCACAATCACGTCGGTTGGGTTCGTGTTGCTACCACCGCGGTTGACGACTACGCAATCGATCCATCCGGGTCCAAGCGCCTTCGCCGCGCCGGTTCCGTCGAACGTCACGCCGTCAACCAGCGCACGGCTCGCGGCGACGCGCAGCGCGGCCTGCGTATCGGGCGCGGACCTGAACACGCCGCCTATCACCTGAACGTCCTCAATCTTGTGCGTTGACTGCGCGTGCGTCGGGGCAAGCTCCCAACTCCACGATCCGCCGCGGATGCCGGGTACATCCAGATTTGCGAAGGTGACAAACCGGCTTGTGCGTGGAGGGCCGAGAATGGGCGCGGTTGCCGGGTTGCCGTCGTGGTCAATCAGGAGCTGCTCTTGCGCGTGCAGCCGGCCAACGCTGTCGGTGGGCACCCATGCCGGACCTTCGTACCGGCCCGTCACGACGCACCGATCCAACCACGCGAACCGGGCACCGTCGCCGGCCCGGCAGGTCAGGTCGAACCAGGACCGGCTGGCCTGCGCCCAGATCGCCCGGTTGACTGAACCGGAGACCTCGCAGCGGACGAAACCAAGGCCTTCCGATGGCGTCACCAGGTCGTCCCCGCCAAGCTCGATGGCATAGTCGCCCCAGCCCGTAAAGCTACAGTTTATGAACAAAACGTCCGTAGACGCATTTGCTTGGCGTATGGCGCGACTTCCCGGCTGGCCGCCCCCAACCGCCCGCAAACCGGAGAACGTAAACCCTGAACCGCCGCTTAACGAAATAGCCGTACCTGACGCCCGAACAACGGCCGGACTTGGGCCATCGGACATGATTTGCACGGGGCCTGTACGGTTCACCACTAAGGGGCTTGGTAGAACATACTCCCGGCCCGAACGCAGCAGCACCGTCGTCCCTGGCGATGCTGCCGCGACTGCGGATACGAGCTGTGGCCCGGTGTCCACCGTGACGACCGGCCCCGATACGCCTTCCACTCGCACCGTTTGAATTTTTCCGCCCATGCGGATCGTGTACGTTCCGGGTCCCGCCACAAACGCCGCCTGGAATCCGATCGTCGATGCCACGATGGGCGCGGGCGTGATGCTCCAATCGGCGGCATCCTGCCAAGTCAATCCCGCTGCGGTCCCGTCGCAATGGATCATGGCCGCGCCGTCGCCGGCCACCTTGGCCAACGTGCGGTGTGCAACCTGCATCGTGTCCGTTGGCGGCGCTGGCGTCGGCGTAGGTGCGGGAGTCGGTGAAGGTGTTGCCGTTGGCGTTGGCGACGGGCTTGGAGTCGGCGGATTCGGAACGGGCGTAGGCGTTGCGTTACCGTCGCGCTCGATGGCCTCGATGAATTCCGCGTTGAAGTCGGCAACGTACTTCTGCCACTGCGCGTAGTCGGCAAGGTCAACGTCGCCGTCGCCGTCCCAGTCGAAACGCTTCTGGTCGGCACAGGCGGTACACGCGAGCGCCGCGACGATGATTGCGATACAGCCAAACGCCATTCGTCCGTTCAAATCGAATCGCATGGTTCACTCCGTTGCGCTTCGCGTTCCATTTCCGCACGGTACTCCGCGGCGGCACGCTCGCAGCCCTTGCATGTCTTATAGTGGACCTGGATTCCTCCGATGAATCCCGCTGGCGACAGTTCGCACTCCGCGAGATATTCCCATCGAAGCGTGTTGCAGTGTCCACACACGACTACTCTGCGGTACATTTTTCACTCCCCCACATCCGGCAGTTCGCAGCCGGGGTTGGTTCAATTCTCCGCAGACGCCTTCGTTCGTTTCGCCATTTCGAGGTCCGCCGAAATCAGCGTGTCCAAGGCAGTCGCCAGCCGAGACCCGTTCACCGTCTTGTTCATCGCCGTGAACAGCAGGCCATTGCTGTCCGACCACGTAAGCACCATGACCGTTTCGGCGTCGAGTTTCTTGTCCAGCTTCCTGGCGGCGGCAAGTGCGTGGCGTTTCGTTTCTTCGCAGGTCATGTCGTCCCTCCTACATTTCCGCCCACCGCTCGCGGATGATCGCGGCGATTTGTTCGTTCCAATCGTCGATTGCGGATTCAATCGTCGGCTTGATTAGGCCACGACGTTCGCAGTTCCGACACTCGATGTACTGCCCAGCATTCTGCGCAAGGCCGCAGAGGATTAGCTTTGGCTTCTTGCCGCACGCGCACCGCGCAATGTCCTTGCTCACTGTCCGTCCTCCTAGTCCTTGTAGAGGCGATCGATTTGCCTTTTCAGGTCCGCTCTCATGCCCTCAATGTGGGCCCAAAGGATTTCGGTTTCCTTGTACAGCAGAAATACCGCGAGGATGTTCAGCGACAGAATCGAACACACTGTAATTTTGAAAATCACCGCCCGTCCTCCTGTCGCCATTCAAACACCGTCCGCGAGTTGCCGTCGGCGTCGTAGCCGAGGATGCGTATCTCGCCATAGTTGAGCATCATTGCCCGCGATGCGTAGTTCATGGCCGTCGGCAGAGCGACGTTCGATGACATCCACTTGCCGCCCATCTTGCTTGGCCACGCTTTGAAATCGAACCGCACGCACTTCATGGCCTGTGCCTCCTGCTTTCGCTCCTTCTGCTCCGTGCGGGCGAGGAGGCGATTCCTCGCCTTTTTGTTCGCTGCTCTGCAACCTTCCGACTTCACACATATTTTGTACTTAGAGCGAGTTGGATTGCCGCAGACGGAACATTCATGGACGGCTAACGGCGGATACATTGATCGGTGTCGCTTGAACTGCGCCCGAACTCGACAGGCGTGTGTTCGCTGACAGACTCCGTGTGCTGCGGCGGTGAAATCGCCGCACACTTCGCATTCAACGGCAGACTTCATCGCGCGTCCTTTCAAGAAGGATGTTCACATACTCCACCCACGGCCAGCTTGTAGGTATGCCATTCTCGTCATACTTCAGATTTTGCAGCGCCTCCCGCATCTCCCCCGCCGCCGCGTGGAGGGGGCAGAGTTCAACGTAGTACCCGCCTTCCTTTCGCGGCCGATACATGATCTTGCAGTGTTTGCAGGTCATTCCATCCTCCGTTCCGCGATGCGCAGCCCGCTCACGATTCGCGCCCGACGTCGGCGTTTCTGTTCGTAGGCCAGACTCGCGTACAACCGCCCGCACTCGCCCTTCGTGTGCGCCGGGATGCCACTGGCGTTGCGGACTGGTTGTTTGCAGACGCGGCAGGTCATGGCTCCCCAGCCCTTCCCGCGGATTCGTTGATTCGTTTGTTGACGAACATTCTGTGGAGACTTACCAGCTTGCGTGCGGCATCGTAAAATACCTCTGACGCAGCCAGCAATCTTGATTTGTTGTCGTCATCATATATTCCAGGAACAAGATCGCTTCCCTCAACTTCGTGCTCCAGTCTTTGCCAGACAATCTCAGCAAGCGCTACTGCTTTAGTCTCATTGCTTCCGACGGCGCCCTGTATCATTTCAATTGCGCAGGCCACTACGGAAGGCCAATCTCCGTCCGCGCTTGAATATTCTGCCAACACCGTTCTGTCGTCCGGGCTTCCGCTTATCTTGCATGTCCAAGTCATCCCTGCCGCCTCCCGTACTCAGCGATAAGCAGAGCGTCCGACATGCCGTGCGAAGGCTTGCTCTTTTCCGTTGGCCGTAGACTCACGCCCGGAAACAGCCGGCCCGCCTGGACGATGCTCGCGGCCTTTGTGTCGCCCTTTGACACTCCGTTGAGCATGATCTTCTGCCATGTACGCGCCGGAACTACGTTGAACGGGATCGAAAGTCCAAGGCACAGGCCACGCAACAGTCCGAATCCGTCCCCGGTAGCGAAAGCCTGTTTTGAGCCGTCGCGATGATGGGGCTGCTGCTCTTCGATCCATACGGACACGCGAGCGCCAACGTCCATCTTTTCGTCGCGAATGATGTTATCGATGAGATTCTCGTCCAAGCAGTTCCGCCCCTTTCCTTTCGGACTCGGCAGAACTGGCATTGGACGAACCCAAGGCCGCGCATCGCTGAGTATCGCAATCCCGCCCGTCAAACCTGGATCAATGCCGATGATGGTCATGGCTTGGCAACTCCGTTTCGGGCGTCCGCTTTCCAGTCCCGCTTCTTCACTTCGGCCCAAGTTGTCTCGACTATTTCCTGTAGGTCGAATCCCCTGGCCGTGCAGTAGTCCGCGAGACATATGATGATGTCTCCAACTGCATCCTTCGCTTTGGCCTCATGATCTTCGTTGGTGCGAATGCCCTGCTCTTGCTTCAAATGGGCATGCGCCAATTCGCCGAGTTCCTCCATCGTTCCCAGCAGCGGGAAGTATGGTGGCCGTCCGTCAAAATTGTGCTTGACCCACGGCCTTTGTTCGTCTTGCAGTTTTCGAAATGTCAACATATTGCACTCCGTTGCGGTTCCGGGGCGGGCCGTGCGTGGCGACCCGCCCCGCAGTAAGTGCCTCGCGGCGTCTATGCGTTCGCCGCGTTAACGCCTTCGCCACCAGTCGCACACTGTAGTTCGGGAGGATCGATCGGTTGCAGGTCAACAATGTCGTTCCCGAACTTGCCAGTCGTGTAGATGATCGAAACCCAGCCGTTGTGATTGTCCTTGGCGACCTGTGCTAACTCGCGGTCGAACGTGGCGTACTTTTCAGCGCCGTCGATATGCACGAAATACTTCGTCCACTCGCCCTTAGCACTGGTCCCGCTCTTTTGCGTTACGTCAGTGACGGTGCCTTGTTTGGTGAGTTGCTCGCCAACTGGTTCCTTCGCGGCGGGTGCCTTTCGTTGCGGTTGCGAGATGGGCTTCGGTTGCTCTGTCATGTCGCCAGGGCGCAGGTGTTCTTCGTCCAAGTCCTGTTCAAAGATGTCGCTGGCAGCCGTTACCGTGAGAACCATGTCCACAAGCGCACGCTTCTTGGCCATCTTCAGGACGGTGTTGGCCTTGTCGGCTGGATTGGTTCGGACCTGCTTTTCCTGGTAGGGGTTGCGTCCACGCCGCCACTTTGCCCGGCGGTCCATTTCGGGCGTCTCGTTGTAATGCTCGTCCGACGCGGCCTTTTCCCATGCGTACTTGTCCTCTGCCGTGCTGGCCTCTCCGATGCCTTCACCAAGGAACGAACCGGAGTTTGAAAGCGCGCGGACCTTTACGCGGAATCGTCGATGTTCACCCTCTGAGATTTCCTCGACCTCGACCTCTGGCCGAATCCCAAAGGTGGCCATGATCTTTTCGGCCCCAGGCTTCAGCAGTACGGGCTTGTCGCCGCATCCCGGAATCTTCCCGTAGTGCTTACCGTCCATCATCACCTGACGGAGAATGTCCTGAATCGCATTGATCTGCGCCTTGTGGGCGCGAACGTCCATGACTGCAACAATGTCACTCATATCTGGCTCCTTACCGTCCGCTCGCGGACATGGTTTCATCTGCGTAGAACTCGACGCCCGGAACGCTCGCACGCTCCTGTAGTGAACGCGCCAGCGAACCAAGCGCCTTTTCGTCGGGGATCATGTAGTTGCGCGGGATGATGTTCTGATCGACGATCCTGAACTTCCACACCTTGCGGGTGCTGATCCCGGACACCTTGGGAGTTGTCGGCGCAAGAACCACGGGCGGCGCAACCACCGGCGCGGCAATCACCGCCTCTGCCCGCTCGGATTCCCCTTGGCGTTCAAGCTCCGCGGCCTCTGCCAAGCGCCGCTCTTCCTCCAGCTTGCGAGCCTGTTCGCGCAGCCGCGCCTCTTCCTCGCGGCGCTTGCGGTCCTCTTCACGCTGCCAGTCGAGCATCTTGGATTTGACGAGCTGCTCAGCTTGGTCAAGCGGCTGGTCATGCTGCTTCTTGGCAGCCAACATCGCCTTGTGCGTCTCGTGCGCCTTGGCGATTGGATCGTTGAACGTGTCGGCAAGAACCTGACGCGCCTTCTTGATGTGCTTCAGGAACTCGCCGGCCGTCGCGTAGGTCTGTGCATCCACGACCCGCATCGACTTCGCGGCAAGCGTGATTTTGCTGGCCTGTTCGGTGCATTCCGACGTGTCGGGCGGCACGATCGTAACTTCATTCAGGGCTTCAACTGGCATTTCGCATCCTTTCAACGGTTACTCTGCTTCCATCGATAACAGGCCAGCGCGGCAAGAAACGTGCCGCGGTCTGCCGGGTGTGTGTGTTCGACGCATCGCGGCGTGCCGCCGTCCGCGTCCAGGTGTACGGTGAATCGGTTGCACAGCTTGCCGCGCGTGGCCCACCAGATTTCTTCGTATGCCGCGAGTTGCAATCCGTGCCAGCGTTCAGGACCGCCGGCCTTCCAGTCGATAATGCTGTCCCGATGCCCGCCCGCAATCGCAAGGTCCAATGTGCCGCCGTACTGGTGAACCGGGTGATGAATCGGCTCTTCAATCGCAGCGATGCGCAGGTCCGGCAATGCACTCCAGTACCGACGCGCCGACGCAACAAGTCCCTCGATTGCGGGGTCCAAGGTGTCCGCGTCCAATTCGCCTTGTACGTCCAGTGCAATAGCCTCGTGGACGTAGTGGCCACGGTCTCGATGCCAGTCGGTGTACCAGGGGTTGCTCGTGTCAATGAAGCCCTCGGCTTTCAGCACGTCCGTAACGCCCGGAATCGTGCGCCCGTCCAGCGTGTAGGTGTGCGATTCAGGATCGAACGCGAAGCCAATCTGCGCTCGCTGGTGTTCAGTGATTGGCATTGAGCCGCTCCTGCGCTTGTTTGATTTCCGCCTTCGCCTGAGTCGCGTAGACCTTGAGCAGTCCGATGTCCGGGCGGCTTGGGTTCGATTCGAGTTCCGACAGGATGTCATTCATCCGGTTCGTCGCTCGCAACAGGTACACGGACGCGGGGTGTTTTGTGGCGGCGGTGGTCATGTCGTCGCTCCGTTCAAAACGTCCAGCGGGAAGCTCTGCTCTACACGCCCGTCAAGTTCGACGCCGGTCCCTGGTCTACGGCCCGCGCTCTGTTTGAACCAAAACGCGACGCCCGCAGCTTTGCACTGGTCGCGGATGTCTTTGGCCCATTGCATTTGCATCGGCCGGAAGTTCGGGCCGGACTCGCCGCCGACAATGACCCAATCGAGGCCCTTGATGAGTGCGCTTACGTCGATCGGACCAAGCAGCGGTTCAAGGCTGACGAACCGTATCCACGCTTCGGTTCGCAGAAGATGCGGCGTTCGTTCATTGAAGTATTTCTGATTCTCGGCGCTCACGCCCAGCCATACATTGTCCAGGCATCCGTGGCTTCGGAGTTTCCATTGCTCCATCCGCTTGGCGCGTTTCGTGAGTATCTGGAAAACGTGTTGCTTGCACTGGCGTATCACGTCAAACACCTTGTCGATGTACTCAAACGGAACATCCTCGTGGAAAAGGTCCGACATGCTGTTCACAAAGATGCGGCGCGGACGCTTCCACCGCAGCGGCTTATCGAGCATTTCCGGCGCGAGGCGCAGGTCAAAGCCGTGTTCATACGGGTGGTCCTTCTTGCCGCGCCAACGTTCAGCGAAGGTTTCGGCGTAGCAATTCAGGCCCTAACAGCCCGGCGAAACTTTCGTACAGCCGCGAACCGGATTCCAAGTAGAATCGGTCCAACTGATCTCAGATCGCTGGGACATGGCATCACCCCCTTTCGTGGTTGTTATGTCCGTTCAGGTACCGACGCGGACGACCGTGCGAATCAAAGCGGCGGATGCGGGCAAGGTTGGTGATGTTCATGCTATGTCTCGCTTTGAACGGAAATCTGGAACTGGAATGCCGCACTGACGCGCGTGGCCGGCACGCGAGTAAACCCCGCGAACACCGATCCCGTATCGCTTGGCAACTTCGTGCGGCTCGCGCCCTTGGCACAGCTCGCCAATGACTTGAAGGATGCGAGACTGGTAGCCCTTGTCGCGCTTGCGGACTATTAGGCCATACCGACGCGCAATGGCCCTGACCTTGGGTATCGTGATTTCAAAGTCACGGGCGATCCGTTCTTGTGTGTGACCTTGGCGGACTCGCGCCGCAATTTCCGCATCCGCCCTAGCGATTCGTTCGCGGCCAAAAATGTTGTGATCCTCCGCGATCTGCCTGACGCGCTCGCGGGTGATTCCAAAGCGGTTCCCGATAGCCGTGAATGTTTCGCCAGCCAATGCCGCTGACACAATGTCGGCATTCCTGCCTTCGTTCGCGTGGCGGTCCCGCGTGCGCCTCACGCCACTGGCAGCGAGAATAACTCGTATCGTTGACGGACGCAGATTGAACATCCCCGATAGCTTCGATAGCGACACCCCGTCCCTGTAGAGCGTGGCGATTTTCGCGTCCCGTTTGCGCTTCGCTTCCGCCCGCATTCCGCTCACGACTAAGGCCACGGTAGACAGTGCGATCTGGTACTTGGACGCCAGCGTTGCAATGTCCGCGCCTTCCGAAAACTCGGCGCGAATCTGATTGTTTCGTTTGCGAGATTCTTTGTGTGTCATCGTCCCGCCCTTTCCTGCGCGGCCCGCGTCGGCAGCAGCGTGACGATGGGGAGGCCGGCAAGAGCCTCGCGACTCTTGGTACTGGGAAAGTACCGCGCCTTGCCGGTGACTTCGTCGAAGTCCCGAAAGATCGTTGCTGGCAGAAGATTGTCCGGCAGCCCCTGCCGCAATATCTCGGCCCATTCGACATCTTCGTCCGTCGCGTGCCACCTTGCCACCGCCCACTCAACGCCCTCGAAAATTGCAGCCGCGTCCCAACCGCCGTCCAAGTACCTGCGCGGCTCACCAAGCGGTGTCCATCGGTCGCGAATCTTGATCTCGGCAAGTTCCCACAACACGCCGTATGCGGTGTCGCGCCAAGTGCGCACCGGCCATCCGCTCACGGTGCAGGCGCTGAGAAACATCCTTGTGTCCATCGTTTGGGCGCTCATGGTCGTCTCCTAAAACGGAACCTCGTCGTACTCCTCACGCGCGGCGGGTTGCCAGTCGTCAGGCATGCGCACGTCCTGCCACTCATGGTCAACTAGCTTGAACCACTTGGCCCGCTTGTAGTGCTTGTACTTCCACTCGCGATGGATCAGCCGCGTCACCGGATCGCCGTACACGTTGCCGACTTCCGGCGTGCCGTCGTCACCGATGCGGATCAGGCGATCAAGTACGCTTGGCGCTGGCTCCGCGCATTCAACCCATGCTTTCTTCCATCCGTCCTTGTGCCGCTCGCCGTTATCAATCTCGCCCTTGCGCCTGTCGCCACCTTCAAGCAGGTGGCTGCTGCCACAATTGATGCGCGACGCCACTGGCCCGTCATACACTCTCGCGAGTTCGTTCGGTGGGCGATTGCCGATCAGGATCGTCGGCTTGTGCTGGCGACGCGAAAGCAGTTCATGCAGGATGTCAATCTCTGCGTCGCTTGCGCGTTCACGCTTAGCAACCTCGTCCACGATCAATAGCTGTGCGCTTTCGAGCCGATCGTAGAAACCGGATTCCATCACCTTGTAGTCGTCGATGTACAGGTCGCCGCGCATCGCCTTGAACTTCGTTTCGCAGAGCATTCGCATCGTCCAGTACAGACAGTGCCGGCATGTGTCAGCTACGCATAACGCCGCGCTCGTCTTGCCCGTGCCTTCAGGCCCGAAGATGTACAGCGGGTTTCCGATGTCGCCGCGTCGCCACTGTTCGATGACATACCGAAGCGCCTCATCGACTTCACTCCACACCCGGCGTTGGTTCGGAACCTGTCGCTTGTTCAGCGGCTCGCTGACGGGCAAGCATCTCTTTGATTTCTCTGTTTCGCTGTCGGGCTTGCTCCACAAGTTTGGAGTCCCTGAGCTGGTTGGCTTCGCTGGACGGGATGCGTCCGATTCCGTTGCCATTGCTGCCTGCCTTTCGCTTCCAGTCCGAAGGGTCATCTTCAAACCGATCCTGGTTGAACCACGTCGCCGGGTGCGGCGTGTACTGGTGGTCAGCCCCGGCCCGTGCCGACGCGTAGGCGCGGACCTGGTCCGAAAGCCACGCCACCGGGTCCGCGATGTCCGTCCGTTTTGAGAGCCGGTTCAGGGCAGCCTTGATGGCCTTCTTGGCGGCTGCCTTGGCAACCCGTTTCGGGTAGAGCTGGTAGATCGATTCGAGGATCGAATCAGGGAAAGAGATATCTCTATCCTTCTTCTTACTTCTTATATCTTCTTCCCGTCCCCAAAAATTGGGCTTGTTTTGCCCAGAAATTGGGCTACTTGCGCCCAATTCTTGGGCTACTGCGCCCAGTTTTTGGGGTGCTTTGCGCCCAATTCTTGGGCTACTTTCGGCGTCCTCCTGGTCCATGTCGAACAGCGGAAGCGTTCCGAAATCGTCTGTGACTTCCAGTCTGTAACGGGACGACGATTCTCCAGGAAAACGCCGCTTCGAAATGAGGCCCTTTTTGGTGAGGGAAGCCACGTACAGGTACAGGTGCCGGTACGGGATGCCGGCGATCTGGGCGATCGTCTTTCGCGACGCGGTACAGGTGTCGGTCGAGATGCAATGCGTTGCGATGGCCATCAAAACCTTAGCCTCGTTGCCGCTCAATGCGGACACCTTGCCCGTGTAAAACGCCCACCTGAGATACCGATACTGCGTCCACTCCATGGACTACACGCTTCCCTGCCCTGCTTAAACCCGCGCCATCAGCCCCCTTGCGATCAGCTTCCGCTCCAGTTCGTTTGGATCGACGGCCCGGATCGACCTCGGTCCGCGGCTCCCGTTCCGCGCCGGACGTGGCGCTCGCGGTCGAGGCGCGGCACAGGCGTCGAGAAACGCCTGAATCCAGTCAGCCCGCGTGTACCAGCGTTCGCCGATCCGCTTGGCCTGTAGCACAATCTTGCCGTCGCGCACGCCTTCCGTGACCCACCTGTAAAGCGTCTGCTTCGTGGATGGGAGCAGCTTCGCAGCCGCGGAGAGTGTCAGAAGTTTGTCACTCATTGAAACAGCTTCCCTTGTCTGGCCTCGGCGTCGATGCGGCGCACGGCCAGCGCGAACCAAGTCGGATCGCTTTCGATGCCGACGAATCTCCTGCCTAGCTTCAGTGCTGCAACGCCCGTCGAACCCGAACCCATGAACGAATCGAGCACAACATCATCCGGTTGGCTGTGCAGCTTTATGAAGTGGGCCGCAAGCTGCCACGGCTTTTCTGTAGGGTGTTGATCCTCTGACGGAATAATCTTGCGGATTCCGTAGTCACCTGGGCGGATGATGTTTTCGATCTTCGACGAATCGTCGAACCATCGGCACGCTGCGCCAGGAACCTCACCGACAAGAACCGTCTCGTAACTGCGACGGTAATGCCATCCCATGCCCATCGGCCCCTTGTCGAAAATCACCATCTGCTTGAACTGGAAAACCTCGTCCATCCAAAGCGACCACCGCGCGAATTGCGGATCAGGTCCGCCGCCGCCGCAGCAGCAGCAGCAGCAGCAGCAGCAGCCACAGGACGACAAGAGGCGCT
>CAZZPX010000032.1:0-13345 GCA_964655955.1 uncultured Phycisphaerales bacterium
GGACTGCGTGGTCCGCGGCGAGGGCGAGGTGATCACCCCGCGCCTGCTCGAGGCAGGGACGGGGGGCGGCGACCCGACCCTGGTCCCCCGCGACGAGGAGCACAGGAAGCAGATGCTGATGCTGCTCGAAGCGCTGCATCGCTGCCGCGCCGTTCTGGCGGTGCATGATCGGACCGCGTCGCCGTACCTCGACATCGTGCTCTGGGGCGAGGATCTCGCCGATCCCGACATCGTCAACGAGGGCGAAGTGATCGTGCTGAGCCACAGCCGCCTGCTCCAATCGCTGACGATCCATTATCTCGACCTGGAGGAGCATGCGGCGGGCGAGTCGCTGCCGCCCGAAACGCTGCGCGAGCGCTCGTTCGGCGAGCGGTGGCGCTTGCGCGCCGAGGTGCAGGGCCGTGTGATCGGCACCGGTATCGCCGACGTGAGATTTGAGCCCGCCTCATCCGACCGCGAAGGACAATCGGCGCAAACGGACGGCGAGACGGCGGGTTACCTGCTGGCGCTCACCTGGGCGCAGCGTGGGGCCGATGAAGCGGATGCGGCACGCGCGCTGGTGCGCCTGCCCGACGCCCAACCCCGATAAGACGGCGTCGCAGCAGGTCACGACGCCCGGGCGCACCGCCGTGGAGGCGAGTGAAGTGAAGGTGTCCTATGCCCGGATGGCTCGCAAGCAGATCGAGACGAACGAGGTCGCGGGGCTTCACGCTGATTGAGATCCTCATCGTGGTGACGCTTCTCGGACTCGCGGCGGCGCTCGTCGTACCGCATATGGGACGCAGCGACAGCCTGCAGACCCAGGCCGCCGTACGCGCCATCGTCGCCGACATCAGCTTCGCCCAGTTCGACGCCATGGCGAATCAGACGGTGCGCCGCGTCGAGTTCGACGTCGACGCCAACATCATGCGCCTGCTCGGCGGCGACTTCACGACGGGCGACCCGACCGACACCTACATCCTGGAAGACCCGCTGCAGGGAGGCAGGGAGTTCATTCTCGACTTCAGCGACGACCGCTACGGCGGCACATTCATCGACACGGTCGACTTTGACGGCAACACCTTCATCACCTTTGACGCAGTGGGCGGGCCGGTGGACGAGGCTTTCGCGCCTTCCGCCGGCGGCACGATCCGCATCGAGGGGCCGCATGCCTCCTACGAGATTCGCGTCAATGCGTTTACCGGACGCATCACCGTCGTGAATCTGCTGGACGGCGGCGGCTGAGCACAAGTCAGGCTGCATCGGCGACCGATGCTTCCACCTGGAGGCGAGAGATCCGTGAGACGAGGACTGTTCAGTTCAGCCACCCATCCAATCGGCGTGGAGATCGCGGCTGACCGCGTGCGCCTGCTGCAGCTCAAGCGTACGCGCGGGGGCCTCGCCGTCGTCGCCGCCGCCCAGGCTGCAGTACCCAACCTCAACAACCTCGAGCACGGTGAGCGGCGCGCTGCCGTGACCAAGGCGCTGCGCCGGTCACTGTCGCTGGAGAGTTTCTCCGGCCGGACCTGCGTCGCCGCCATTCCCATGCACGACATCGAACTGCATTCGATGCGCGTGCCTCCCATGCCCAATGACGAATTGACCAAGGCCGTCCGCTACGAAGCGCACGACCGCTTCGGCGTGGACGTGACCAAGACGGAAGTCGAGTTCGTGCGACTCGGCGAGGTGCGGCAGGGTGAGGACGCCCGCCAGGAACTCATCCTGGTCCTCGCCCCCCATCGCACGATCATCGACTACCTCGATGCCATGACCGACGCCGACCTGCGACCCCTCGCCGCTGAGACCATCTTCTCGGCGTGCGCCCGCTGCTACGGCCGGCTCTATCGCCGCACCGCCGACGCCGAGAAGGTACGCATGATCCTGCACGTGGGCTCGGACCGCAGCGATGTGCTGGTGCTGCGCGGCAACGAGATCGGCTTCCATCGCGGCATCGAGTACGGCGGCATACACATGGATCATGCCGTCGCCGACCTGCTCAGCTTGAGCCTCGAGGAGGCGCGCGAGTTGAGGCGGCGGCGCATGCGCGGCGACGACTCGCTCGACCCGGCCATCGCCCGCACCCTGCGCGAGGCGTCACGCCCCGTCCTCGCCGACCTCGTGCATGAAGCGGCCCTGTCGCAGCGCTACTACTCGGTCACGTTCCGCGGCAGGGTGCCCGAGCGCGTCGTCCTCTCCGGCGAGAACGCGCTCGAGCCGGATCTGCTCGAGATCACCGGAGAAGAACTCAAGGTGCCCACGCTCATCGGCCAGCCTTTCGAACACGTGGAGACGGGCGAGGTCGTGCTGGGAGGCGATCGCCGCGGCGGGCATCCCGACTGGGCCATCGCGGTCGGCCTGAGCCTGCGCGGCGACAAGTCGCGGGCGCAGACCCAGACGCCGGCCTCCGGTGAAGAAGAGGCCGGTCAACCGCGGGAGGCGGCATGAGCTACGACATGAATCTCATCCCGCTGGCCTATCGCAACCGCCTGCGTCGCGGCCGCACCCGCCGCTCCGTCGCCGTCGCCCTGGCGATCAGCGGCCTGGCGATCGGGGCCGTGGGCTGGTCGCTGCACGCGGCGGTGCTGCATCGGCGTGCCGAACTTGAGGATCTCAAGCTCTTCGTCGCCGATATGCGCGCCGTCGCCGCGGACGCCCGGGCGCTCGAAGACCGCATCGCCCAACTCAACGACGAACTCGACGCGCAGGGTGAACTGCAGCATCCCGTGCAGGTGTCGGCGATGATGGCCACGCTCTGCGGCCTGATGCCCGACTCGGTCACGCTCGACAGCATGGAGCTGCGCGCCAGCCTGCGCAGCATCGAGCCGGGCGCCGGCAAGGGCGCTTCGTCCAAGAGCGAAACGCAGGACCAGCACTTCATGGTTTGTGAGGTCACGGGCGTGGCGCGCAGCGATCTCGACGTCGCCGACTTCGTCGGGCGTCTGACCGACCATCCGCTCTACCAGGAAGTGGCGCTGGACTACTCGCGCCCCCACACGGTGCGCGGTATCTCCGGCAGGACCTTTCGCATCTCCTGCAACGTCGACCTGGATCGACGCTACGACGTGACCACGCTGCCGACGCTCGTGCGAGTCACCGCAGCGGACGATCAATCCCCAGCCGCGGAGGCGAGCGATGGACAATAACAGGCTTCCCATGCTGGCAGTCGGCGTGGTGATCGGGCTGGTGGCGCTGAGCGGCCTGGCGGTCACCTATCCCGCGCTCTCGACGATGCGCTCCCTGGAGCGGCAGACCGCCGACCTGCAGGCCGAAACCGAGCGCATCGAGGCCTGCTCGAACTCGACGCAGGAGTTGGCAGCACGACTCGCTGCAACGCAGGATCGCTTCGCGCTCGAACACAAGTCCGTGCCGCCCACGCCGGACATCGCCAGCCTGATTCGCAAGCTGGGCACCTTCGGAGAAGGGGGCGAGCAGACGTACCGCCAGACCCTGACCACCGGCCAGGTACAGCAGGAGGCGTCGGTCAACTCGTTGCCGGTGATCCTGGAGACCCGTGGATCGTTCCTCGAGGCGTTCGACCTGGTGCAACGTATCGAGGATCTGGATCGGCTGGCGCGCTTGCGCCGCGTCACCGTCACGCGTGATCCCGGCGACGACCAGGTCATCCGCGCCACGATCCAGTTGGACGCCTTCTTCGGCCACGCTGAGGAAGCAGTGGCCGGGGCCGCCCCCTGAACTGCGAGGAACCCGTCATGCCCCCAGCCCTGCATCGCCTCTGGATTCTGGTCACCGCGGATAAGCGCAAGTTCACGGCCCTGTGCGTGTGCTGCGGCGTGGCGCTGCTCTTCTGGGGCAGGCTCGTCTTTCTGCGCGAGGTGCCGCGCTCCGCCTACGCGGACCCCCAATCGGCGCAGGCGGCGCAATCGTCAAAGTCGGGCGAGTCGGCGGGCGCCGGCGGGCGAAAGTCCGATGCCGCACCGCTGTCTGTGCAGGTGCAATCGGCGTTGGCGCGCGATCCGTTTGTGTTAGATCCAGCACACTTTCCCGAGCCTCCCCAGGAGGAGCCGGTCGCGGAAGTCACACCAAAGTCCCCAGAACCGATGACCGACGTTGAAGGGGATGAAGAGGAGAACCGGCGCCAGGAATTGGCGCAGGAAGCGAGAAGCCGGCTGAGCCTGCTCAGCGTGGCGGCGGGCACGGAGCCCGTGGCCATGATCCGGGCCGCCCTCCCGGGCGGTGAGCGAACGCTCTTGGTGAGCGTGGGCCACCGGGTCGCCGGCTTCCGCGTGGTCGAGATTGATGTGACGGGTCGCCTCGTGACGGTCGAGAAGGACAGCGTACGGGTGACCCTCTCAATGAAGCAGAACACCGGCTCGTAGCGCCACGACGAGCGCCGCGGCTGCGAGCGGAGTCAGGAGAACGACATGAACGCTCACGATCGTCGAACCGTCACCCGCCTGTGGGCCTTCGCCCTTCCCTGCGCGATCGCCACCTGGACGCTCTTGCCCGCTCCCCCCGCGGAGGCGCAACTCGCCGGCGAGCCCGATGCAGCCGCCGAAGCCACCGACAGTCTGCTCGGCGACGAGGACGTCTCCGTCAGCGACTTCATGGAAGTCACGCTGCACGTGCAGGACACCGAACTGGTCAAGGTCCTGCAGATGCTCTCCATCCAGTCGCAGAAGAACATCATCACCTCACCCTCCGTCTCCGCCATGGTCAGCGCCGACCTCTACGACGTCAGCTTCTACGAGGCGCTCGACGCCCTGCTGCACGTCAACGGCTACGGGTATCAGGAGAAGGGCAACTTCATCTACGTCTACACCCAGGAAGAACTGGCGGCGATGGAGGAGGCGGCCCGTGAGCCCGTCACGCGCGTTCTCGAACTCAACTACATCAACGCCGCCGACGCCTCCGTCTTCGTCACGCCCGCACTCTCCGAGATCGGACAGATCTCGCTGAACGGCCCGGTCCAGCAGGGCATCGAGCCCAACATGGCCAACGCCGGCCAGGACGACTGGGCTTTCTCCGGCAAGCTGGTCGTGCGCGACTACCCGGAAAACGTCGAGGAGATCGAGCGCATCATCGCCGAACTCGACACGCGTCCCAGCCAGGTTCTCGTCGAAGCGACGATCATGCAGACGACGCTGACCGAGGAGAACGCCTTCGGCGTGGACTTCTCCATCATCGCGGACGTTGAATTCAGCGATTTCATCACCGGTCCGCTCGGCGTCACCGACAGCCTCCGCGCCGGCGCCACGCCCAGTTCGAACGGCTACGTCCCCTCCGATGACCGAGGCACGGGCATCACCTCCACCGTCGGCAACACCGCCGGCGCCGCCGGCTTCAAGGTCGGCGTCATCCACGACGACTTCTCAATCTTTATGCGACTGCTCGATGAGGTCACCGATTCGGTCATCCTCAGCAATCCCAAGATCCTTTGCCTCAACCGCCAGCGGGCTCGCGTCCAGGTCGGCCGCAACATCGGCTACCTGTCGACCACCGCGACCGACACCTCGACGACGCAAACCGTCGAGTTCCTGCCCACCGGCACCACGCTGACCTTCCGACCCTTCATTACCAATGAAGGCATGATCCGCATGGAGCTGGCCCCGCGCGTCAGCGAAGGCATCATCCGCGACGTCACCAACGCCAGCGGCGCCACCGTCACCATCCCCGACGAAATCACTCAGGAACTGACCACCAACGTCCTGGTGCGCGACGGCAACACGATCGTGCTCGGCGGCCTGTTCCGTGAGACCACGCGCCTGACCAAGCGGCAGGTGCCATTCCTTGGCGACATCCCGGTCCTCGGCGCCGCCTTCCGTGGCCACGAGGACGAGACGGATCGCACTGAGATCGTCTTCATGGTTCGCCCGACGATCGTCAACGACGCCGTGCTCGTCGAGCAGGCGGAGCGGGCGATGGAGTACACGGACCTGGCGCGCACCGGCGCCCGACGGGCGCTGCTGCCCTGGAGCGAGGAGCGCCTCAGCGCCCAGTGGAACCAGGATGCGATCGAGTACGCCCGCGCCGGCGAGTATCGCAAGGCGATCTGGTCGATCGAGCGCTCGCTCGCCGTCGATCCCACCCAGCCGCGCGCCCTCGAACTGCGCGAGAAGCTGCTCAACGAGCGCGACCGCGAGGAGATGCCAAGCATCCTCGAGGACCTCTACGACGGCGAGTGGGAGAAGGAACTCGAGGCCCTGGAGGTGTCCCTCGCCGAGGCCAAGGCAGCGCAGCATCGCGAGTTCATGCAGGCCCGAGCCGACATGACCCGCATCTGGTACGAGCAGCACCCCGAGGATCCGCGCGCTCAGGCCCATCGGACCTGGCCGAGCACCGGCACGCCGCGTCCCAAGCCGGCCCCGCCGTCTCTGGAGGAGATCGCCTACCTGCTCGCCGACGCCCTGGACATCGACATGTCGGGGACCAACGGAGGCGAAGCGCAGGCTGCCCGGGGCGTGGGCTTCGGCACCGCGAGTCGAAACATCCTTGACGCTGGCTTCCAGCCGACGACGACCACCCAGCCCGCGGCCGTCGCAACGCCGGCACGCCAGACTGCGAGCGCCGGCACGGTCGACTTCAGCAGTTTCCACGTGCAGTGGCCGACGCCCAACTACGTACCTTCGCGCCGCGGCGCTCCGCGGGTCGACGATCTGGGCGCCACGGCTCTGCTGCTCGCGTACGCCTTCGACCTTGACATGCGCTGGGTGCGCACCGAGCCCTGGAACGCCGCGCCGCTGTTCGCGCCGGGCGGCTTCCACTCGAGACCCGCCCCGATCGTGAATCGCATGATCCTGGACGGCGTGGTGATGAACTTCTTCGACTCCAAGTAAGCCGTGACGGTTCGACGCCGCTCGACGCAGCCGCTGCGGCGGCGTCGAGCGCGCGTCGCAATCGCTCGCGCCAAGCGTGAACGCCAAGAAAGGAACGAGACGAATGCGACACACCGCGCTCACCCTCGCCGCACTCGCCGGACTGGCGCTCGGCGGCTGTGCGGGCAAGACGCCGCACGGCGATCTCGCCAGGCAGGCCGCCCAGCAGCATCAGCTCGCGCTGAAGGCAGGCGTCGAGTGGAACATGGCCCAGCAGGCCTTCGAGGTCGGCGACCTGGACACCGCCTACAAGCGCGTCCAGACCTCCATTTCGCTCAACGACCAGGTGCCCAAGTCGCACGCACTGCTCGGACGCATTCTCCTGGAAAAGGGCAATCTCGAGGGCGCGCTCAAGTCCTTCCAGACGGCCATCACCATCGATCCGGAGTACTCGGAGGGATATTACGCTTCCGGCGTCGCCTACGAACGCATGAGCAAGGACGATCTTGCCTCCGCCTCGTACCGCCGCGCCTACGAACTCGACAATGAGGACGCCCAGGCGCTGATCGCGGCTGTCGAAACCCGCATGAGCTTCGGCGATCTCGATCAGGCGGAGGCCTGGGCCCGCGAGGGACTGGCGCACATGCAGCACAGCGCCGCGCTGCACCAGTTGCTCGGCCAGATCGCGCTCCTGCGCGGCGATCATGACGGCGCCATCGCCTTCCTCGAAGAGGCGACGCTGCTCTCGCCGGACGACGCGACGATCCGCGAGGATCTCACCCGGGCCATGTACGAGGCGAATCGCTACGCCGAGTGCGAGTATCGCGCGCAGCGGCTCCTGCAGGAGCCGCGATTCGCCGCCCGTCGCGATCTGAAGCACATGCGGGCAGAATGTCTGATTCAACTGGATCGCGGCTTCGAGGCGCGCGAAATCCTCATGGGCCTCGTCGCGGACGATCCCACAGACGCGCGCGGCTGGGTCTCGCTGGGCAAGGTCGCCTACGCCCTGGGCGACGATCGCCGCATTCGCCAGGCGGCGGATCGCCTCATCGGACTGGAGCCCGATCGGCCCGAAGGCTTCATCCTTCGCGCCCTGTGGGAGTGGGACTACGGCGACAAGGACAAGGCGCTGCAGATGCTCGAGCGCGCCAGCAGGCTGACCCACACCGACCCGCAGGCGCTGCGGCTGTCGGCGGCGTGGCTGCATGAACTGGGGCGCCACGAAGAAGCACGCACGCGCCTGGCGCAGGCGCGGGCGCTCATGGAGGAGTCGGCGGCGGCCACGGTGACCGCTGCGCCGGTGACGGAGTGAGGCGGGCGTCCGTCACGCCTGTGTGGTTCCTGCCGCGAGGTATCGAACAGTGAAAGCAGCCCGGCTCGCCACTCTTCTGGCCATCGTCGCCATGACGGTCGCCGCCAGCGCCGCCGCCTGGGCGCTTGGTGCGCGCGTGCAGCACATCGCCGACCCGGCGATGCGCGCTGCGGCCGTCGGCCTGGGTGCGGCGATGATCGCCACCGCCGTCCTCTTCCCCTTCGCTTTCAGCATGGACCGCGGCATGCAGCGCCTACGCCGCTACCTCACCCGGCTCACCGACGCCGAGGACATCGCACCCTTCGACGGGCCGCGCTGGCTGCGCCCGCTGGCCGGCGTCTGCTCTCATACCGTCGACCACTGGCGCGAGCAGGCCGCTTCCGCCGAGGCGCGGCTCAAGGAAGCCCAGATCCGCCAGCGCATTACCGAAGCGGACCAGAAGCACACCGAGGCGATCCTGCATTCGCTGCGCGACGCCGTCCTCGTCACCGACTCCTTCAACGAGTTGGTGATGGCGAACGAGGCGGCGGGGACGTTGCTTGGCTTCAGCGCCGCGGACGTCGCCCATCAGCCCATCGATCGCCTCATCCACGACGCCACGCTGCTCACGCTCATCAAGGACACCTGTGAGGCGGGCAACACCGCCAGCCGCAAGCACATCGAGCACACCATCAAGTCCGCGCCCGACGCGCCCGCGCTCACCTTTGATGTGGTGGCGAGCTGTCTGCCCGGCAACAAGCAGGATTCGATCAGCGGCGTCGTCACCATTCTGCACGACATTTCCCGCGAGCGCGAGATCAGCGAACTCAAGACCGATTTCGTCTCCAAGGCGTCGCACGAGCTGCGCACCCCGCTCAGCTCCATCCGCGCCTATGTCGAGATGTTGCTGGACGGAGAGGCCAACGACGAATCCAGCCGACGCGAGTTCTACGAGATTATCCAGAACGAGGCGAACCGCCTGGGCCGACTCATCGACAACATGCTCAACATCAGCCGCATGGAGGCGGGCATCATCCAGGTGGAGCGCACGGAGGTCGACTTCGAAGCGCTGGCCGCGGAGGTGGTTGAGGTGATGCAGCCGCAGGCCGAGGCCAAGCAGATCAGCCTCTCCGCCAAGGCAGGGCCGGAGAAGTTCACCGCCGAAGCCGACCGCGACATGATGTACCAGGTGCTTCTGAACCTGATCAGCAACGGCATCAAGTACACGCCCGAGGGTGGCCGCGTCACGGTGTCGCTGGAGAACGACGACGCAGCGCGTTCGGTGCTGGTGACGGTCTCCGACACGGGGCTGGGCATTCCGCCGGACTCAATGAACAAGCTCTTCCAGAAGTTCTATCGCATCGAGAACTACAAGCGCGTGGCCAAGGGAACCGGCCTGGGGTTGAACCTGGTCAAGCACATCGTGGAGACGGTGCATTGCGGACAGGTCGGCGTCAGCAGCCAGCTCGGCATGGGCAGCCGCTTCTGGTACAGCATTCCCTATACATACATGGGCGCCGAGCCCAACGAACGCAACCACAGGCAGAAAGGGGATTCGAATGTCGGAGCCGACGCCGAGAGTGTTGGTCGTTGACGACGAAGCCCACATCGTGCACGTCGTTTCCTTGAAGCTGCGCAACGCCGGCTTCGTCGTGCTTACCGCCGCCGACGGCGAGGAGGCCTACGAGGTGGTCTGCAACGAGCATCCGGATGTGGTCATCACCGACTTCCAGATGCCTTACATGACCGGCCTCGAGCTCTGCGTGGCGATGCGCGAGAACCCGCAGTGCGCCGACACCCCCGTGCTCATGCTCACAGCACGCGGACACGCCCTCGACGAAGCCGATCTCGCCCGCACCAACATCCGCGAGGTCGTCAGCAAGCCCTTCAGTCCACGCGAGATTCTCGCGCACGTGCTCAAACTGCTGGGCCGACCCGCCGACTGCGACTTTCGAGCCGAGGCGGCATGATCAGACGGGACCACATCCCGACGCTTACTGCCAACGACTATCTCGAGGTGGAGTCGCTGCTGCGGCCGCGCGCCGCCGCGCTCGGCGCCCTGCTCGTGCGCTGCGACCTGCAGGGCAACCTCGTGCGCGCGGCGAACGACAAGACCGGCTGGCTGGAAGACCTCATCCTGCGCTCCAAGACCGTGCTGGACGGAGTCAGCGACGCCTGCCATGCCTGGTTCGACGCCGATCAACTCGGCGAACGGGAAATCCTCCCGGGCGTCTGGGCGGCGCCGCTCCCCATCACCCGGCGCAAGCGGCGCGTCGGCTACTTCCTCGCGGTGATCCTCAGCGCGGATTTGCTCGACGGCGAGCACTTGCCGCGCCTCTGCAACGCCGCCGGCGCCGACTTGCCTCTCGTGCGCAGCCGCCTCCAGCAACAGGCGCTGCCCACGCGCGAGGAGATGCTCCGCCGCGCACTGGCGCTCCGCTGGATGTGCGAGGACCTCCAGACCCTCGCCGAGCACGAGAACGACAGCGCCGGCATCAGTTGCGAACTCAGCGAGGCCTACGAGGAACTGAGCTTCCTCTATCAGCTCGGCCGCTCCATGCGCATCGAGGAAACGCCGTCCGAGTTCATCGATCTCACCTGCAGCTCGCTGCTGGACAACTTGCCCTACCGCTTCGTGGCTGTGCGGCTGATCGGCGCGCTGGGGCAGTCCGGCCAGCCAATCGAGGAGCTGCACGTCGCGGGCAGCCCCGCCTGCGACCGCGAGGTGCTGTCGCAGTTGACGGGCCGGCTCGTCGAGTCGCTCTCCGAGCGCTCCTTCCAGGTGATCATGCCCCAGCGCCAGGAAGCGCATGGTTATCTCGAGCCGCTGGGCCGACTCATCATGGTGCATCCGCTGCTGGTGGACGGCAAGCTGGCCGGCGCGCTCGTCGCCGCGGACAAGACCACCGACGATCCCGACGCCACCACCGGCGAGATCAAGCTGGTCGAAACCAGCGCCGGGTTCCTGATGATCTTCCTGGAGAACGCCGCCCTGTACCAGGATCAACAGGCGCTCTTCCTGGGCACGCTGGAAGCGCTCACCGCCTCCATCGACGCCAAGGATGCCTATACCTGCGGCCACTCGCAACGCGTCGCCATGCTTTCGCGCGACATTGCCAGGGCGGCCGGCTTCGACCCGGAAACCGTCGAACGCATCCACATCGCCGGCGTGGTCCACGACGTCGGGAAGATCGGCGTACGCGAAGCGGTGCTGTGCAAGTGCGGTCGGCTCACCCGCGAGGAATTCGAAGAGATCAAGAAGCACCCGGAGATCGGCGCCCGCATCCTCCGCGATCTGCCTCAACTTCAGGACGTCATTCCCGGCGTGCTTTATCACCACGAGCGCATCGACGGCAAGGGCTATCCGCACGGGCTGAGCGGCTACGACATTCCCGTCTTTGCCCGCGTCATCGCCCTCGCCGACTCCTTCGACGCCATGAGTTCAACGCGCACCTATCGCGCCGCGCTCTCGCGCCAGGAGGTGCTGCGCGAGATCCGCAACTGCGCCGGCACGCAGTTCGACCCGGCCCTCGTGCCCTATCTGCTCGACATGGACCTGAGCGCCTACGACGAGGCGGTGCGGCGACACAAGGCCGCCGGACCTTCCATCGTGGCCGCGGAGAGCGGAGGGATGGCGGCATGAAACTGAGCTACGAGGACTACGAGAACCTGAGCATCGTGACGCTGTCCGGCGAATTCACCGCCGACGACCAGGACTCATTCCGCCGCGCCATGACCGAACGGCTCGCCGCCGGCGCGCGGCATCTCATTCTCGACGTCGAGTGCCTCGACCAGATCGACTCCGCCGCCCTGGAGGCGCTCCTCTGGGTGCAGCAGCAGGTGAATCGCCAGGGGGGGCAACTGCGCCTGGTCAAGGTCGACTCGCATATCAACACCGTCTTTCGCATCACGCGCCTCGAACGCCGCTTCGAGCAATTCGACAAGGTCGAGCTGGCCGTGAGGAGTGTGCGCTGATGCCCAACCGCAGCCACTCACAAGCGACGCGACGCCAGTCCCGGCAGCGCCTCCAGCTTGGCGAACTGCTCGTGCAGCGCGGCGTCATCGACGAGCGCCAGTTGCAGCAGGCGCTCGAGGAGCAGCGCACCCGCCCCAAGCGCAAGCTGCTCGGCGAGATCCTCATCGAACTCAACCTGGTCACCGACGAGCAGATCATCGAGACGGTGGCGGCGAGCTACGGCGTGCCGTACGTCAAGCTCAACCCGCGCCTCGCCGACCCGCGCGTCACCGAGGTGCTGCCCCGCGAGTTCATCGAGGAACACGCGGTCCTGCCGCTGTACAAGATCGAGGGCGTGCTCACCATCGCCGTCAGCGAGCTCGAGAACCTCTTCCTCATGGAGGAGATCGAGCGTCTCTCGGGCTGCCCGATCCAGATCGTCGCCTCCGCCGAGTCCGACATACGCACGACGATCCAGAGCTACCTCGCAGACGCCAACGTCTTCGTCATCGACGACATCTACGAGGATATCGACGATGAGGACTTCAGCGTCGTCGAGAAGCAGGTCACGGACCTGGGGGATCTGGAGTTCATCGCCGGCCAGTCGCCCGTGGTGAAGCTGGTCAACTACATCGTCTACTCCGCCGTGCAGGATCGCGCCTCGGACATTCACATCGAGGCCGACGACCACGTGTCGCGCGTGCGCTATCGCGTCGACGGGCGGCTTTTCGTCAAGCTCTGCCCGCCCTACCAGATGCACCCCGCCATCATCTCGCGCATCAAGATCATGGCCCAGCTCGACATCGCCGAGCGACGGCTGCCGCAGGACGGCGACATCCAGGTGCGTCTCGACGGCCGGCCCATCGACTTGCGCGTCTCCACCATGCCCAGCAAGCACGGTGAGAAGGTCGTCATCCGCATCATCGACAACCGCAACACCATCGTCCCCCTGGAGAAGCTCGGCTTCAACGAGGAGATGCTCACCACCTGGCGCAGCGTCATCCATCATCCCAACGGCGTGGCGCTGGTCACCGGGCCGACCGGCTCGGGCAAGTCCACCACGCTCTACTCTGTCCTCATGGAACTCTCCACGGACGAACTCAACATCAGCACGGTGGAGAATCCCGTCGAGGCGAACCTCGGCGGCATCAACCAGTTTCAGACCAACGAGAAGGCGGGCTTCACCTTCGCCGGGGCCCTCCGCTCGCTCTTGCGCCAGGATCCGGACATCATCATGGTCGGCGAGATTCGCGACCAGGAGACCGCCCTCATCGCCACCCAGGCAGCGCTCACCGGCCACCTCGTCTTCTCCACCCTGCACACCAACGACGCGGTCTCCGCCGTCAC
>CAZZPX010000033.1:0-12898 GCA_964655955.1 uncultured Phycisphaerales bacterium
GTGTCGCGCACGACGAGATAGCTCTTCTCGCCGATCGTCTCGACGGCGAAGCCGCCCCAGATGAGGCGCGAGTTGAAGCGCAGGAGATCGGGGGCGTTGATGCCGACCCAGCCGCCGCGGCTGTCAGCCTCGAGTTGCACGCAGGGCGAGGTGATGGCGATGACATCCTGGCCCTCCGGCGTCAGGCCGACATGGAAGAAATAGACCATCTGCGTGCGGCCGTTGCCCATGTCGCAGTAGCAAGTGAGAGCCTGGTTCGAGTCGTCCTGCCACTGGAGGGGCACGCCCGCCATGGAGGCGACGGTGCGAACCTTCTCGAGCGCGTCGGTGATCGTGCTGGTATTCATGGTGAGTCCTTTCGCTGGTTGCGGAGATTCCGTTCAGGCGGCGGTCGCCAGAACCGTGTCGAGAAACTGTGGGTGCAGGCCGAAGTCCGCCGCCAATTCGCGCAAGGCGGACGATTCATGTGTGTCCACGCCTCCATCGGCGGCGGCGACGGCGGCGAGTCCGCTGAAGATGCGGTGCATTTCCAGCGCCGTCAGCGGCGCCCGCCGTTCACGCCGCGCCGCCAAGAAGCGCTCACGCACCAGCGCGATGCCGAACGATTCCTGGCCGAACGCCTCGTCGAGCGCCTGCTCGCCCACGAGCGAGCCCAGGTGTGTTAGCTCCGCGCGATCGAGATGATCGTTGGCGGCTGCGATGTAGAGACCGCCCCAGAGGAAGAACTCGCGCAGCATGGGGTCGGCGACGTCGTGACGATCGCGCGCCAGGGGATCCATCATGGCGAGCAGGGCGTCGACGCGCCGCTCGGCCTCGGCCAACGGCTGGCCGCCCGGCGCGCCGGGAATGAGTCTCGCCGCCACGTCGCTCTCCCAGAAGTGAAGCAGCGCCTTCATGCGCAGCGGCGGGAAGGGATGGGTGGTCAGCCAGTGCGTGTCGCTCACTTGCCGGGCCATCTCGTGCGCCAGGGCGTCCCACTGGCAGGCGAAGTGGTGCGCGTCGATGCGCAGGTTGGCGGGGGCAAGACCGCTGAGCATCTTGAAGAGCGCCGTCGCCGCCGCCTCGAGCGAACCGCAGCATACGAGGCCGGCACGATCGGCGGAGATCTCCGCCTGCCGCTGCCAGGCGAGCAGTTGCATCGTCTGCCGCGGCTGCAGGCGCGCGGCGCCGTTCAGCACCGCCTGCACCGGCATGTCGAGGTGTCCGAAGCAGGCGTGGCCGACTTCGTGACCGATGACGAAATCAAGCTGCTCGGGCGTCAGACGCTCCACCGCGGCGCTGCTGAGCACCACGAGGTAGCGGTCGACAGCCCAGAGGACGGCGGCGTTGATCTCCGAGCCGGCGTAGACGTACGCCTCCATCGGCACGTCCAGCCCGCCCCGCTCGCGGATGTCGGAGAAGGCAGCATCCAGCCCGGGCAGGATCGCCTCGTCCACGCGCAGCGCGTTGGCGAGGTAATGCTCGCGAGCCCGGTGTCCCTGACAGCTGGAGCGAGCCTCGGCGAGAACCCGGCCCAGAGCCGCGTCACGCCGCAGGTTTTCCATCTCGCGCAGCTCCGGCGCAAAACGGGCTTCGTGCAGCCGCACGTGCTGATCTCTCGTTGTCATGCCGCTGTTCCTCGAGCGTGAAGAATCAATAGAAAGGCTGAGTTTCTTCGGACGGTGAGGGCGGCGACATGACCGCGAATGCCCGGCCGGGACAGGCGGCGAGGGAATCTGTGCGGGTTGCGCCCCGCCCGGTGGGTGTGCCCGCGCGAGGCTGCCGTCCGGTTTGGGGAGTCGCCAATTTGGGCCTCCGCACCTTCTTTTTGGAGTTGCATGCCCTGAATTGAGGTACACTGTGAGGGCGCAAGGAGAGGCCCCAGCCGCCCCCGCGGCTGCCTGCCTCCCTCGCCGCCGCGGGCGGTTCCAGCCCGCGCCCTTGCAGCGATTCGCCGGCCGTCGGTTCTCGGCGGCGGGATGACGGTTCATCAATCGGTTCGCAGCGCCTGCTGCCGGTTGCGTGGCAGGCGGGCCAAGAGGATCCATCCATGCATCTGACGCGAAACAGTTGTTATCGGGCGCTGCTTGCCCTGCCTCTGCTCCTGGGCGCCGCCGCTCAGGCCGACCAGATCAGGCTGCAGTACCAGTTCGATCGGCCGGAACTGACGCAGGTGAAGCTCGGTGACGAGGCCTTCACACGCGTGACGCTGCCGGATTGCACGAACGGAGGCTTGGCGGGCCAGCCGGCATTGCCCAGTTGCGGCGCGAATGTGCTGCTGCCGTTCGGCCACGTCGCAGCCTCGGTGCAGGTGGTCGCCGGACCGCCTGAGCTGCTCGCGGCGGATGTGCTGCTCGAGCCGGTGCAGCGGCCGGTGCCGCTCCGGGACATCCTCGGCCCGCACGCGCCGACACAACCCGACGCGACCATCTACGCCTCGGGCCGGCCATTCCCGGTGACCCAGGCCGAGGTTATCGGGGCCCACGCATTCCGTGGCTACGGGATTCTGACGCTGAAGCTGAAGCCCGTGCAGTACGTTCCCGCCGGCGGCGAGCTCTACTACTTCCCGAGCCTCGAGGTGATCGTCGAGACGGAGCCCTCGGACGACGCGGCGGCGCTCTATCGCGGCCTGGCGGAAGACAGGGAAGCGGTCGAGCGGAAGGTGGACAATCCGCAGGTTGCGCGCGGCTATCCCGCCGCCGAACCGCTGCGCGACGCCTACGACCTGCTGATCATCACCACGAGCCAACTCGCCGCGTCCTTCGAGCCCCTGAAGACCTACCACGACGCCAACGGCGTGGCGACGCAGATCCGCACCACCACCGATATCGGCAGCACCTCCCCGCCGCTCATCCGCGACTACATCCGCACGCAATACCAGACGAGCGGCGTCAGCTACGTTCTCATCGGTGCCGATGACGACATCATTCCGGCCCAGGATCTGTACGTGCAGGCGTACTCTGGCGGCGACACGGTCTCCGACATGCCGGGCGACATCTTCTACGGCTGCCTCGACGGCACCTGGAACAACGACGGCGACGGGCGCTACGGCGAACCCAATGACGGACCCGGCGGCGCCGACGTCGATCTCGTCGCCGAGGTGTATGTCGGCAGGGCCGCTGTCGGCAACGCCACCGAGGCGCAGCGCTTCGTCAACAAGAGCCTCTGGTACATGCAGGGACAGCACAGCTTCCCCGAGAGAGTGCTGCTCGTCGGCGAATACCTCGGCTTCGGCGGCGACTCGGACTATGCCGCCAACACCCTCGAGGAACTGGTCGACGGCTGCTCGACACACGGGTACACCACGACCGGCATCCCCTCGGACGTATACGAGATCGAGGAGATGTTCGAACGCGACATGAATTGGACCAAGACCGATCTCAAGAACGCCATCAACGCCGGCTTGCACCTGCTCAACCACCTGGGGCACGGCTCGCCGGATTACGCGATGAAGTTCTACAACAGCGACGTGCTCAGCTTGCTGACCAACGATGAGTTGTGCTTTGTCTATTCGCAGACCTGCCTCGCGGGTCACTTCGACGGCACCGACTGCTGGGCGGAGACGATCAACATCAAGACCGACGCAGGCGCCTTTGCCGTCATCATGAACGCGCGCTACGGCTGGGGGCAGTGGAACAGCACGGATGGTCCTTCGCAGCGCTTCAATCGCGAACTTTGGGACGCCGTCTTTGACGAGGGATTCGCGGCATACAGCGAGGCGAACCAGGACTCCAAGGAGGACAACATCTATCGCATCAACGAGGAATGCATGCGCTGGTGCACGTACGAGTTGAATCTCTTCGGCGATCCGGCCATGCAGGTGCGCGGCGTCTCGGTGACCGGCATCAAGGTGCGCCCCGGCGATCCGTTCCTCGCCGAAGGTCAGGCGGGCGGACCCTTCACGCCCGCTGCGGCTGAGTACACCATCGAAAACCGCAACGGCGCGCCCGTGCAATATGAAGTGACCTGCGACGTGCCGTGGCTCACGATCGCCAACGGCTCGGGCACGATCTTCGCCGGCCAGACCATCACGGTCACCGTCTCACTCAACAGCCTCGCCAACACATACGGCAACGGCACGTACATCGGCACGATCGATTTCGCGAACCTGACCGATCACGACGGCGACTGCTCACGTCCCGCGACGCTCGTCGTCGGCGTGCCCGTTCCCATCTACACCTGGGACCTGAGCACGAACCCCGGCTGGTCCACGGAGGGCCTCTGGGCCTGGGGCGATCCCACCGGCCAGGGCGGCGAGTACGGCGGACCCGATCCGAACACCGGCTACACCGGACCGAACGTGTACGGCTACAACCTGAACGGCGACTACGAGAACTACCTCCCTGAACGCCACCTCACCACCGGCGCCATCGACTGCACCGATCTGACGCAGGTGCATCTGCGCTTCATGCGCTGGCTGGGCGTGGAACAGCCGCTCTACGACCACGCCTACGTGCGCGTCAGCACGAACGGCACGACGTGGACCGATGTGTGGCAGAACGAAGCGGAGATCACCGACGGAAGTTGGCAGGAGATGGAGATTGACATCTCCGCCCTCGCCGACTACCAGCCCACGGTTTACATCCGCTGGACCATGGGCACGACGGACGTCGGCTGGCGCTACTGCGGCTGGAACATCGACGACGTGCAGATCCTCGGCGTCGAGCCCGGACCGCCCCCCTGCCCGGAGGACCTCACCGGCGACGGACACGTCGGCCAAGACGACCTCGGCGAACTGCTCGGCGCCTACGGCCAGAACGACGGCGGCGACATCGACGGCGATGGTGACACGGACCAGGCCGACCTCGGCGCGCTACTCGGCATGTACGGCGAGGACTGCCCCTGAGGAAGTGACGAATGGCGAATGACTGAAGCGGCTGGCAGAGAAGCGCCGTGAAGCGCGTCGCGCCTCATGAGTCGCCCGTCAGCACGAAACAGCGCCCCGAGACGACCCGGGGCGCTTTTTCGTGGTGCGTCTGCTGCGCGTCTCCGGGCGTGCGCGCTCGCGGTGCGGATCAGATTTCTTCGCTCGTCTCCAGTTCGCGCAGGCTCAGCCCGGCACCGGCGAGCTTCTCCTTGATCTCCGCGAGGCTGGTCATACCGAAATTCTTCACGCCCATCAGTTCCGCCTCGGTGCAGGAGGCGAGGTCACCGTAGGTGCGAATGTTCAAGGTCGCCAGCGCCTTGCGGGCGCGGACGGAGAGTTCAAGTTCCGAGACGGGCTTGTTGAGCAGCCCCTCCTTGCCGGTCCCCTTGAACTTCTCGTACACCTCGCGTCGAATCTGGCGATGTTGCTCCTCGAGGCCCTGGCCCAGGCGCAGGCCTTTGGCGGCGAGCATCTGCTTGATCTCGCTCAGGCTGGTCTCGCCGAAGTTCTTGTAGCCGAGCAGTTCCGCCTCGGTGATCCGCAACAAGTCACCCAGCGTGCGGATGTTCATCTTCTTGAGGCAGTTGCGCGCCCGGACGGAAAGCTCGAAGTCGGTGACGGGCGTGTCGAGCAGGGCGTTGTGCTTGAGCAGCGAGCGCTCCTGCTCCTCGTCGTAGAACATGTCGCGCGAGGCGGTGATGTCCTTCCAGAAGAGGCGTGCCCGTTCGTGCGCCGGCTTCGTGTCGAGCACCTGGCGCACACACTTCTCGGCGGAGGCGTACTCGCCGGCATCCTCATACAGCACCGCCAGGTTGAGCAGCGCGTTGACCGGAGCCGGGGCTGACAGGCAGCACTTCTCGTACAGGCTCAGCGCCTCTTCCTCTTCACCCGCCATGTTGAGCGCGTAGGCCAGGCGGAAGAGGTACTCCGTGTTCTCCGGGTCTGCGCCGACCGCCTTGCGGTAGCTGGTGATCGCTTCGCTGCGCAATCCCTGCTGCTCGGCCTCCTTCCCCGCCCGGAACGCCTCCTGGGCCGCCTCCGGGCTCCGCACCCCCGACTCGCTCGTCCCGATCAAAACATCCATCGGATCCTGCGCCATGCTGCAAACTCCGCTGAGAGGGCATCATCTGACAAAGGCTGAATTTCGTGCTGAGTGGCACAATCCTACGGCAATCATCCCAGCCGAACAAACGGCACATAAGCGACCAGTCAGTCCTTGATCGCGATGCCCTCCGCGACCACCTCCTCAGGGGCGGCGGCGAGATCCACGGGGGCTGCGCCCAGCGGCGGCCGGGTCTCCTCCAGCAGCTTCATGCTGCGCCAGGGCCCCGCAACGAAGCGCCAGAGCAGCAGGATCGAGAGGACGATGATGTAGGTCGCCGCCCCGATCCATGGCCCGAGCGACTCGAGCTGCGGGAAGAGCACGATCATGGCCACGCCCACGCCGATAATGCACACCCAACTGCTGACGGCGGTCGCCACGCCGGGCCAGACCGTATCCCCAGCGCCTCGCAGGGCTCCCGAGATGGTGATGCCGATCGCGTCGAAGATCTGGAACACCGCGGCACAGATCATGAGCTTGCCGCCGATCGCGAGCATCTCCGCCGTTGCGGCGGCGCTGACCTCCTCGGGATCGATGAAGAAACCAATGAGCGGTCGGCGGAAGACAACGAACGCCACGCCGCACAGCCCCATGTACACCATGGTGAGGCGCACGCCGAGCCAGGCCCGCGCTTCCGCGGTGCGGTGGTCGCCGGCTCCCAGGTAGCGCCCGACGATGGCGGTCAGGGCGAAGGAGATGCCGACGGCAGGCATAAAGGAGAGATGCATGTAGCGCAGCGCCACCCAGCCAGCGGCGTTGTGCAGGTCACCGAATCGGCCCACCAGGTAGGCCATGAAGATGAACCAGCAAACGATCTCGTTACCGAACTGCACGCCGGCCGGCCAGCCGAGCCGCAACACGTCCCGGATCGCGCCCAGGTCGGGCCTCCAGGCGGCGCGGGTGTGCAACTGCGCGTCCAGCTTCGGCCCGAGGAAGATCGCCATGGGCACGGCGAACTCGACGATCGTGCCGACGACCGTGCCGATCGCCGCGCCCAGCACTCCCAACTGGGGGAAGCCGAAGTGGCCGAAGATCAGCAGGTAATTCACGCCGACGTTGACCAGGTTGCCCGACAAGGTCGCGGCAAGAACGATCTTGGGTCGGTGCGCCCCGTAGAAGAAGTGGCCGATCCCCCGGGCGGCGAGCAGGAAGAACGAGCCCGCCAGCATCGTCACACCGTACTGCACCTCCATCTCGCGCAGTTCCGGGGCGTGCCCCATCCAGGCATAGATCGGTCCGATGAAGGGCACGGCGGTGAGCAGCAGCAGCCAGGACGCCGCCGCGATCCAGATCCCCGCCCAGCCGTAGCGCGCCGCCTCGTGCAGGCGGTCAGCCCCGAGGTGCTGGGCAACGTAGGTGTTGATGACGCCAAGCACCCCCATCACGATGGCCAGGGGGACGAAGGCGGCCATTCCGCCATTTCCCTGGGCGGCGATCTCCGTCGGGCCCAGCCGCGAGACCATCCACGAGTCCACCATGTGCATGACCGTGTAGGAGGTCATCGAGACCACGATGGGCGCAGCGATGACGAACAACTCCGCGGCGGGGGAGCGCTCGGTCTTCGTCGGGAGGTCGGTCAATCCGCCTGCGGACATGGGTGATTCCGGTTCCTGCTCTTGCTGCGGGCAAACGGGCCATCATAGCAGGGCCCGGCGGGGCCTCAGGGGCATGTGGCGATGCATGCTGCGGCTGACCGCCGTCTTTACGCGGCTTAGCCCCGCTGTTACCGTCGCCGCGAATGTCCGTTCCCACTCTCGAGCAACTCGAATGCAGGCTGAGGGAAGCGTTCGCGCGGCGCTTCGGCGCCCGGCCGGCGGTAGTCGCCGCCGCGCCCGGACGCGTCAATCTCATCGGCGAGCACACGGACTACAACCTGGGCCTGGCGCTGCCCATCGCCATCGATCGCTACACGCTGGTGGCGCTGTCGCCCACGTCGGCGGAGGAGTCCATCTTTCTCGCCCTCGATCGCAACGCCGAGGCCAGCTTCGACCTCTGTCAGCCGCAGCAGCCGCGCAGCGGCAAGGAGCTGTGGACCAACTACCCGGTCGGCGTGCACCAGGAGATGCGCGAGCGGCTGAACCTGACGGGCAATCTGCACGTGGCGCTCACGTCGACGGTGCCGATCGGCTCGGGGCTGAGCTCCTCGGCCGCCCTGGAAGTGGCGACGGGTGCAGCGCTGCTCGAGCTTGCCGGCAGCGCCATGGAGCGCCTCGAACTCGCCAAGCTCTGCCAACGCGCAGAGAACGAGTTCGTCGGCACGCCGTGCGGCTTGATGGATCAGCTCGTTTCCGCTGCCGCCCGCGCCGGGCATGCGGCCCTGATTGACTTCGGCAGGGAGGAGATCGAGCACGTGCCCTTGCCGCCCAGGGACGAATTGGCCCTCGTCATCACCAACTCGCGCGTCAAGCACAACCTCGGCACCACGGAATACCCGCTGCGGCGGCGAGAGTGCGAAGAGGCGGCGCGACAGCTCGGCGTCAAGTCGCTGCGCGAGGCGACGCCCGACCTGCTGCTCGAGGTTCGCGACCGCCTCGATCCGGTGAACTCCAACCGCGCCTGGCACGTCATCGGCGAGAACGCCCGCGTCGCCATGGCCGTCGAGGCGCTGCAAGCCGGCGAACTGCACGACTTTGGCCGACTTATGCACCAGTCGCACGTGAGCCTGCGCGACCGCTACGAGGTCAGTTGCGCGGAACTCGACACACTCGTCGAACTGGCCCAGTCGTTCCCGGGTGAGGGAGTGTACGGTTCGCGCATGACAGGCGGCGGCTTCGGCGGCTGCACCGTCACCGCCTGCCGACCTGATGTTGTTGATGCCCTCGCCGATCACCTGCGCATCGGGTACAGCGAGAAGCACAACAGGAAGCCGGCGGTGCACGTAGTGGTCGCAGGCAGCGGGGCGAGGGTGTTGGGTGGGGATTAGGGAACTGGGGAATTGGGGGATCGGCTGGAGCCGCTTGCGGCTTCGCGCCTGTGTGCCTTCCTCTCACGCTGCCAGCGGTTCGACGGTCGCTGGAGCGCGGCTGAACTCGAAGCCGACGCGGTGCGTGCTGCGTCCTTCGTGGATGCAGTAGCGCACGCGGGCGAAGAAGACGAGGGGCGAACCGTCCGGATGCTCGAACTCGATCCACGCCTGCGTGCCGTCGTGCATCAGGTGCGAGCACTCGACCGCCATGCCGTCCTGCCCCACGTCGCGGGCCGTCGCGTCGAAGGAGCACTGCACCGTCCCCGTCGGGCCGACCACGTAGATGCGCACGCGGCGTTCGAAGGCGAGTCGCGGCAACTGACGCCGCTCGGTTTTGCGCGCGGAGTCTGACTCGTCAGCGTGCAGCGTGCGGGCGACGTCGAGCACAGCACACAGTTCGGCTGTCGGATCGCTGGCTCCCATAACGACTCCTTCGTAAGAGCGGAACGTACTGGTCGTCAGTTCGGTCGATTCGCGACCGGCCGTAAGCCGTGGTCGCCGAGAGGCGCAGATCGCGCGGCGTCTGGACGTGTCGGAGAAGCTGGCGAAGTCGGCGGTTATCGGCCGCATTCTCGCAGCGCGTCACGACGCCAGCGCCGCCAGCCGCTGCGCCGCCGCCTGCAGCGTCGCGTCGGACTTGCAGAAGGCGAAGCGCACGTATTTCCGACCCCGCTCCGGATGCGCGTAGAAGGCGCTGGGCGGAATCGTCGCCACACCCATCGCCTCGGTCAGATGTCTGCAGAACGACACATCGTCGGCGAAACCAAAGCGGTCGTGGTCGGCGAGGATGAAGTACGTGCCCTGCGGCACGTGCACGCCGAATCCAATCCGCGACAGCGCCTCGCAGAGGAAATCGCGCTTGCCGCGATACATCTCGATGAAATCGTCATAGTAGGTCTGCGGCGCGCCGAGCGCCGCCACCGCGCCGTACTGGAAGGGCGTGGCGCTGCAGAACGTGGTGAACTGATGCGCGGCCCGCACGGCTTTGCTTAGTTCCGGGCAAGCGATGGCCCAGCCGATCTTCCAGCCGGTGAGCGAAAACGTCTTGCCCAGCGATGACAGCGTGATCGTGCGCTCAGCCATCCCCGGAAAGGTCTGCAGATACAGGTGCTCGCCTTCGAAGACGAGATGCTCGTACACCTCGTCGGTGATGGCGATCGCATCATGCTCCCGGCAGAGATCCGCTATGAACTGGAGTTCCTCGCGCGAGAAGACCGTGCCGGTCGGGTTGTGCGGCGTGTTGAGCAGGATCGCCCGCGTCTTCCCATTGAACGCCTGCCGCAGTTCATCCGGATCGAAGGTGAAGCGTCCGCTCACGTCCGGCCGCAGCGTGATGAAGCGAGCCGTCGCCCCGACCCGCGCGGTCAGCGCGGGGTACGAGTCGTAGTACGGCTCGAAGAGGACGATCTCATCTTCGGGATTGAGCAGACCCAGCAGGGTCGCGGCGAGCCCCTCGGTGCAACCGGTCGTGACGGTGATCTGCGCGTCGGGATCGACCTCGACGCCAGTGCGGCGCTGCCACTTGGCTGCGATCGCCCGATTCAGCGCCGGGATGCCCAGCGTGCGGGCATACTGGTTGTCGCCGCGGCGGATGGCTTCGATCGCCGCCTCCTTGACGAAGTCCGGCCCGTCGAAATCGGGAAATCCCTGCGAGAGATTGACCGCCTCGTGCTCGACGGCGAGGCGGGTCATTTCAGCGAAGACGGACGTGCCGAACGGTGCGAGTGCCTTGGCGACGTGACTCATGAGGCTCCTTCAGGTGAGCGGCTGCCCCGGCGAGGAAACCGGCTAAGATTGCGGCATGTCGCGGATCATCGGCCAAGATAGAGCCCTGGCGACGCTGCGGGCAAGCCTGACCGGCCGGCGCGTGCACCACGCCTGGATCTTTCACGGCCCGCGCGGCGTGGGCAAACACACCACCGCCATCGCCTTCGCCCGCGCCCTGCTCGACCCCGGCCTGACGCTCAGCGAGCGCGGCGAACTGACGGGCGGCGACGGCTCGCAGTTGCCGGTCGAATCCCGCGTCGAGCATCCGGATCTGCATCTCATCGCCAAGGAACTGGCCCTCTACAGCGACGATCGCCAGACTCGCGAACGCAAACTGACCAACATTCCCGTGGAGATCCTGCGCGAGCATCTCATCGGGCCCGCGCATCAGCACGCCATGACTGAACTCTTGCCCGGCCGGCTGGCGAGCAAGGTCTTCATCGTCGACGAGGCGGAACTGATGGACCAGCGGGCCGGGCAGAACGTGCTGCTCAAGACGCTGGAGGAGCCGCCGCCCGGCACGGTGATCATCCTCGTCGCGGCGCAGGAGGATCGGCTGCTGCCGACGATTCGCAGTCGCTGCCAGCGCGTGGCTTTCGTGCCGCTGGGCGAGGAAGCGATGCGCGAGTGGATGGCGGGGCGCTTCGACGAACTGCCGCCGGACGAGCGCGAGTGGATCGAGACGTTCGCCGCGGGCAGCCCCGGCATGGCGGCGCTGGCGGCGGAATCAGGCTTTTTTGCCTGGTGGCGCGAGATCGAGCCGCACCTGTGCGAGCTTGACGCCGGCCGGCTGCCGACCGCCCTGGGGCGGACGCTGCATCGCCTCGCGGAGGATTTCGCCGTCGACTGGGTCAAGCGGTACGACAACGCCAGCAAGGACGCGGCGAACAAACTGGCGGTGCATCTGCTGCTCGGCCTGCTCGGCCAGCACGCGCGGGGGCGGCTGCAACAGACGGCGAACGATCCGGAGTTGCTCGAGCGCTGGGCAAGCGCCATCGACGCCCTGCGTGAGGCGGAGATTCAACTCTACGCCAACGTGCAGGTGGCGCTGCTGATGGATCATCTCGTGGCGCGGCTGTGGCAGGCGCTCGCCGGCGAGACGCTGCTGCGCTGACGATGCGGGCTCGGGTCGAGAGCGAGGCGATCCCGCCGGCGCGCGAAAACCGCCCAGCGTGGGGGCGCGGGGCGGCAATGCCGGAGGAGGGAGTCGAACCCTCACGGGTTTTACCCCACCGGATTTTGAATCCGGCGCGTCTGCCAATTCCGCCACTCCGGCGGCGGGAGCGGCATTATCACCGCCTCACGCCGCCCCAGTCAATGCGGCGCGCGAATCCGGCGCAGGCTCTCGCCGGCCGCTCCGAGTAGGATCGCCCGGCATGAAGGCCATCGTCCAGCGCGTCGGTTCCGCCAGCGTCGAGATCGACGGCCGCACCGTGGGCGCGATCGAGCGCGGCCTGGTCGTCCTGCTCGCACTCGAAGAGGGCGACGGCGAGGATCAGGCGGCGTGGATGGCCGAAAAGCTCGCCAACCTGCGAGTCTTCGAAGACGAGGCGGGACACATGAACCGCTCCCTCCTCGACTGCGGGGGGCCGATGCTGCTGGTGCCCAACTTCACCGTGGCGGGAAACTGCCGCAAGGGTCGCCGGCCGAGCTTCGACAAGGCGATGCACCCGTCGGCGGCTTCGCCCGGTTTCGACGCGATGGTCGAGCGCCTGCGCAGCAAGGGGCTGCACGTCGAAACCGGCGTTTTCGGGGCGCACATGCACGTGAGCCTGGTCAACGACGGGCCGGTAACGCTAATCGTGGACACGGCCAGCCGCCGAGGCGAGGCGCGAGACACCTAAGAAACAGCGAACACACGCAAAAGTAGCTGCGTAACCCGCAAGAAGGCGGCGCCTGCCTCGTTGACACTGAACAGGGAGCACCGGCCGGGCCCCCGGGACTGGTTGCTCGGTCGGCAGGCACAGTCGACCCCGGTACAATCCGCACTTGCGCTCGACAGGTGAGAAGGGTGCATTGGGTGATTTCGCAGGCCGCCCCGGTGGCGGCTCCTCCTCGTAAGACAGGGCCCGCTTGATGATGAACCGACAGCGTCAGCCGCGCCTCGCCGCCTCCTGGCCGCTCGCAGCGCTGCTTCTCGTGCTCGCCGCCGCCGTCCCTCTGGCCGCCTCGGGTTCGCAGCCGGCGTCCCAGCAGCAGCTGAGCGATCTGCACCTGC
>CAZZPX010000034.1:0-12778 GCA_964655955.1 uncultured Phycisphaerales bacterium
ACGTGATGGGAGCCGAGGGCGTGCGCTTCATGATGAATGCGGCGCGCGGCGTGCCGCTCGGCGTGTACGTCGCCGTGCCCTCCTGCGTCCCCGCGACGAGTATGGAGAACGCGGGGGCCACGCTCACCGCCGACGACATCGCGCCGTTCCTGCTGGATGAACGCGTGGTGTCGCTGGGTGAGATGATGAACTTTCCCGGCGTCGTCTTCGGCGATCCGGACGTGCTGCGCAAGGTCCAAGTGGGACTCAGCAAGCGCGTGGACGGCCACTGTCCCGGCTTGACCGGCAAGCCGCTGCAGGCGTATATCGCGGCGGGGATCACCAACGACCACGAGAGCACCTCGCTGGCGGAGGCGCGGCAGAAGCTGCGCTCGGGTCTGAAGGTCTTCATTCGCGAAGGCACGGCCGCGAAGAATCTCGAAGCGCTGCTTCCCCTCGTCACCGAGAAGAACAAGCATCGCTTCTGCTTCTGCACCGACGATCGCCATCCGCAGGACATCATGAACGAGGGGCACATCGACCACGTCATCCGCAAGGCGATCTCCCTCGGGCTCGACCCCGTCACGGCGATCCAGATCGGTTCGCACTTCACGGCGGTGCACTTCGGCCTCACCCGCGCCGGTGCTGTCGCCGCGGGCTGTCAGGCGGATCTGATCGTCCTCGACGACCTGGCGCGCTTCGACATCCGCGAGGTCTACCACGCCGGCCGGCTCGTGGCCCGCGACGGGCGCTACCTCGGCGGCGATGAGTTGCCGCCGCTCGCGCTGCCGGGCGGGAGTGTGCGCCTGCCTGCGGACCTCAGCGCGTCTTCTTTCGCCGTCGAAGCCCCGCCGCCTGGCAGCAGGATCCGCGTCATCGGCATGCAGGTGCACCAACTGACCACCACTGAGCGAATCGAGGAGCCAACCGTCCGCGAGGGCAGGATCGTCGCCGACGTCGACCGCGACATCCTCAAGCTCGCCGTGATCGAGCGGCACAGGGGCAGCGGCAACATCGGCCTCGGCTTCGTGCACGGCTTCGGGCTCAAGCGCGGGGCTCTCGCCAGCACGGTCGGCCACGACTCGCACAACCTGACCGTGCTGGGAACGAATGATCGGGACATGCTTGTCGCCGCCCGCGCCCTCGAGGAAGCGCAGGGCGGGCAGGTCGTGGTGGCGGACGGTACTGTTCTGGCCGTACTGCCGCTCCCCATCGCGGGGCTCATGTCCGATCAAGAGGCGGAGCAGCTTGTGTTGCAGCAGCAGGCGCTCTACCAGGCATATCGGTGGCTGGAGAGCCCCCTCGAGGATCCGTTCATGACGCTCTCCTTCATGCCCCTGGCGGTGATTCCCAGGCTCAAGCTGACGGATGTCGGATTGGTGGATGTCGATATGTTCGACTTCGTGCCGCTCGTCGTCGACGCGTGAGGTCCGAGAGCCCGGGCGGTGCGGGCCTGCCGTGGCACTCATTCAGGGGGGTTTCGGTCAAGATTGTCCGCTCGAAAACCATGCCGAGAAACGGCGGCAGGCGTGAGAAGATCGCAAAATCTCTGCGATTTGCGCGTGCAGGACCGATCAAAGTGCGGCAAGATAGATTGTTGTGTGAGAGAGTCCGTACGTGGAGATACAGGAATGCAGACCAGAGAGAGAGCGCGTGGGGCGTTCACGCTGATCGAGTTGCTCGTCGTCGTCGCCATCATCGCCCTGCTGATCGGCATCCTCCTGCCTGCCTTGGGCAAGGCGCGCGACAGCGCCCGCAAGACGCGGTCGCTGGCCAACATCAAGACGCACGGGCAGATCCTGGCGATCTACGCCAACGAACACCAGGGCGAACTGCTCAACCCCTATGACGGGCCGACGCAGTACGCCATCGTCTGGTACGTCAAGCCGCCCTGGAGTCTCGGGGCGTACCCGATGCGCTACGACGCGTACGCCTACCACTGGGGTCCGCTGGCGCGCGAGTACTACGCCGACCAGAAGGAGTCGGATGTCTTCGCCGCTCCCAACGATGCGGAGACCAAGCAGACCATCGAAGACCAGTACGAGCAGGGGTACGTCAACAACTGGGTGAACGACATCTCCTACTGGTACAGCCCCACGATGTTCTACAACCCCGGCCGCTTCTACGACCGCATGGGCGGCAGCACGGTGGAGGGGGCGGTCTCGACCAATCTCCGCCGCAACGCCATCGACGACATCCAGTATCCCTCCCAGAAGATCGTGGTCTTCGAGAAGCAAGATTTCGGCACGGAGACCAAGCTGCTCTTCAGCCACCCCGACGCCAGCATCGCGATGTCGGCGGCAGACAACTCGGGTGTCCTTTCATCGAACAACGTCATCACCCAGAGGGTCCTGCAGGATGACGACCTCTACCCCTCCGGCGGCGAGTGGGCGGACGAGTGGGGCCTGAACTTTTACCACATGGACAACGACGCCTCGCCCACGGAACTGCTCGAAGACCAGCAGGGGCTGTACCCGGCGTTCTACATGTGGACCAGGAAGGGCATTCACGGCCGCGACCTGCTGTGAGTGCGTCAGGCGAACAGAGACAGGCGGAGAGGCTTTCAATGGCGACACAACAAGCAATGCGCGCACGGGCGTTCACGCTCATCGAACTGCTCGTGGTGGTGGCGATCATCGCGCTTCTGATCGGGATTCTTCTGCCCGCGCTGGGCGCGGCCCGCGCCAGCGCCCGCAAGGCGGGATCGGTGGCGATCCTCGGGCAGCACAGCATCTTCATGGCGTCCTACTCGGCGGAGAACCGGGGAGAGCTGTTCAATCCCTATCCCGAAGGGATCATCGGCGCGCAGCAGCAACTTCCCGGCCTGCACGTGCCGGGCAAGGAAGGCGGCGGCAGCTACGGCTTCAAGGGCTGGCAGTGGCAGATGTACTACTCCTCCTGGATGGGCTATTACCTCGAAGGCACGCGCTATCGCTACGAGTTCTTCGTCGCCCCCGCCGACAAGGCCATGCTCGACATCGTCGAGATCCTGGAACGCGACTGGGGCGGGTACGGCACGTCCAACTGGGCCTGGCCGCTGTCATATTTCTATACCTGCAGCGCCTACCTGCGGCCTGACATCTTCGAGCCGGGCGAGATACCGAATCTGAGCGGCATTCGCCGGCAGCATCTGCGGCGCAACGAAGTCGACGATGTGTCCTACCCGACGCAGAAGGTCTGTTTCTACGAGAACCGCTACTTCTACGAGAAGCCCGCCACGTTCTACAACAAGGGCGAAGCGCAGATCATCGCCGGCTTCTTCGACGGGCACGCCGAGGCCATCAACATGGGCAACATGCCCGAGACGAACTCGACGAATCCGATCTATGAAGACATTGCGCCCGTGCGCGACTGGGGCGACATCGATGAGGAGTTCCAGGGCATCACGGACCTGCCCGATCACTGGGACCGGATCATCTTCGAAGAGGCGGGCGGCATGGGCGGCCCGGGATACTTCTCCTTCACCAAGGGCGGCATCCGCGGCCGCGATATCAAGTAGCCGCAGCCACCCCTCGATCGCACAGCACGGTTGAGTCAAGTGAGTTCATGGCGGGTGGGCGTGCGCGCTGTGATTGCAGCGCCCCTGATCAGGTCCGCGCGGACCGTCATTCCCACTCGGGATGTCATTCCCGCCTCCCGCCTCAATCCCGCGCAGGCGGGAATCCAGTACGCCGACCACCGCGGCAGCGACGCAGAACTGGTCTTTCGCGTCGCACCGACTCCCGGCGTCCGCAGGCATGACGAGTTGGCCGCGGCGCTGCGTTCGCGCTGAGAGTCTCTCGCGAATTCAAGTGTGCCGACGACTTCTGCGCCGGGTCTTGCTGCGGGACCCGGGCAGCGCCTGATTGGTGCGGCGGGACCGCTCCCTTACGGTCGCGGCTCGTGAATTCGCCTGACCTGCACTACCCGCCGTAGTGCGCCAGGAGGATCCCGAGATCCGACTGCGTCACCTGGCCATCGCCGTTGAAGTCGGCGGCCTGGTTGAAGAAGGGATCGCCATCGGGCAGTTCGTAGGTCGCCAGGAGCAGGCCGAGGTCCGCCTGGTCGACCGAACCATCCGCGTTGACATCGCCGGGCAGGCGCACGATGAGCGTCGGCAGGGGGCTGAGTTGCGCGGGGTGGATGCCGTCGTCGGCGATGACGGTGAAGCGGTCCGTGCCGGTGGCGTCGCCGGCTTGCAGCGTGATGGAGTAGACGCCGTCACCGAAATTGACGACCGGTCCGATCGCCGCTGCGCCAGCGGAGTCGGGTGCGTGCTCGATGGTGAAGGACTGCACGGGCAGGGTGAGCGGTTCGCCGTTGAGGTCGAGAAGCGAGACGACGAGGCTCACGCTGCTCTCACCGTCCGCGGTGAGATAGGGCGAGGAGAAGTCCGCCGTGCTGAGCAGCCCATCAGGCCTGCCCGCCTGGTCCAGCCGCCAGGCGTCGTACATATCGCGAAGCTGGAGGACGGGATCGGGGTCGTCCCAGGTCTGGAAGGGGACGTTGAGCTTCATGTAGTACTCGCCGCGCGCGCAGCCGCCGTCGTTGTCACAGGGGCCGTCGGTGTCACCCAGGCGCGAGACGAGCATGTAGCCGATGTGGGCGCTCTTGTCGAAGCTGTCGGGGGGCGCGCCGCAGTCAGTGGGAGAGTCGGGTGGCGGGCAGGAGCAGCGGCCGTCTCCGCCGTACAGGTACGCTGCCTCCATCGAGGCCATGAGTTTCTCGGCCATGTCGCCGGGTGTGTTGAGGATGGCCTCGACGGCCTTGTCGACGACGGGGGCGCCGGTGAGGATGTTTCCCTGGACGGCGTAGGCGATGGTGCCGTGCTGCCCGGTGACGCCGCCCGCCCAGGCATTGGTGTTGCTGCCGGTGAAGGTTGCGGGTCGGCCCAGCGTGTCGACGATGCCGAACTGGCGGCTCTCGGCTGCGCCGTCGGAGGTGATGATGTCGATGATCGTCTGCGGGTCGAGCTGCTCGAAGAAGAGCAGGTCGTAGATCTGCATGCGGTACAGACCCCCCGAGTCGACCAGGCCCTGGGCCGTCGCCCCGCCGATGCCAACGAGCATGACCGGCGTGTTCTCGTGCAGATCGAAGTTGGTCAGACAGGTGCAACTGCCGATGGCGATTTCCTTCGTCTGCGTGTCGGTCATGATGATGGACCAGGTGGCGTGCGCGGAGCCTGCCGCCGTCGCCAGCAGCGCGACGGCGCAGTGCGCCGCGCGGATCACCGCATTCCGTGAACTTCGCATGGTCATGCTCCTTCGTCGTCTCCCGCAGTCTTCCTACTGTAGCGCGGAGACGGCGATCCGCAATGAAATTCCCGCGGCAACACCCCGATCAGATCCCGATCGCCGACAGCGGTACGAGCGCGGCTTGAAGCACTTCGAGGTCGGGCGGCTGCCCGAGGTCGACGGGCAGCACGCAGCCCCGCTCGTGATCGCTGTTGAGGACCAGCGCCTGCGGCGACAGTACCTCCCAGCCGGTCTCCGCGAGCATGTGGCCGATGATGAAGAGCGCAACGTGCAGGCGCTGCGCCAGGTCGCGCACATGTTCGGGCGTCAGTCGCCTGCCCCAGACCAGCCGATGCGCAGAGCCCCCGCGCTCGTGGTCTTCCGGCGCCAGCGGGCGCGTCAGCACGCCAAAGTCGAACTGCGCCAGATCGTGCGGTCCGGGCAGTGAATGCGCACAGAAGACGCCGTTCTCACAGACGAGCGCCAGCGCCATGCTGCGGATGAAGCGTTCGCTTGCCGCGCGCACCAGATCCGCCTCGTCGCGAAAGGTGAGTTCGAGCGCCTCGTCGAAGGCCTCGACGCAGTTGACGCCGTGCTTGAGCACGCCTGACCCCACGATCTGGGCAAGTTCGTGGTTGCCGAGGAGCGCATGCACCTGCTCGGGGAAGCGGCGTTTGAGTTCGGCGATACGGGCGAGCATGCGATAGGAGAAGTCCATGCCGCCGACGAGGTTGTCGCCGTGGATCACCTCGTGGAAGGTGACGTGGCGTTCGCGGCTTGCGTCGAGGGCTGCAAGGCTGAGGATGCGGGCGAGATGTACGGGATTGTCGTGGATGTCGCCCGTCGCCAGCAGCGTTCCGCGCGCCGGGAGGCGATCGACCGACCCGTCACGGCAGTCAGCCCGGATCGCGGCTTCTGCCGCCTCGTCGAAGAGCGCTGCGACCTGCCGGGCGTCCTTGAGGTCCGTGGTGAAGTGCACGGCTCAGCCGGTCACCCGCTGGTCGGCCGGCAACCCCCGCTTGGGCTGCATGATGATCTGCTGCTCCGAGGGATTGAGGCCGTCGCGAATCTCCTCGAGCATGTCCTTGACGACGTCCATGGAGTCCGGCCGCCTGGTCACGTCCACTTCAACGCACTGCATGATCAGCGCCGCGAGCAGCGGGGGCGTCTTGGGCACGAGTTCGCTGGGATCCTTGGGCCGCTCGATGAGATGGTCGTCCTGCGCGCCAGTGAGGATCGAATCTCCTTTGGGCAGGGCGGTAGGGATGTGCGTCCCGGTCAGCGACCAGTAGAGCGAGGCGCCGAGGTTGTAGATGTCGGTGCGCTCGGTGATCTCGCGGCGGTGCACCTGCTCGGGGGCGATGTAGTCGGGCGTGCCCTGGATGCGCTCCTTGACGGTGCCGACGCGGCAACTCTGCCCCAGGTCGATGATCTTGGCCCTGCCGCTCTCCGTGATGATGATGTTGTGCGGCTTCATGTCGGCGTGAACCCAGCCGCACTCGTGCATGTGGGCGAGGCCGGCGGCGACCTGGGACCAGATGGAGAGGAGTTCATCGAGCGTCCTGGGCGGATAGACCTCGGCGCTGACGCCGTCCACGAGTTCCATGAGCAGCAGCATTTCGACGGTCTTCAGCAGCTTTTTGACGCGGATGAGGCGGAAGACTTTGCGGACGTTGGGGTGGCTGAGGCGCGTGCCGACCTCCGCCTCGCGCTCGGTCTGGTCGAGGAAGCGTTGTTCCTTGGGGTTGTTCTTGACGACGTGCTTGAGCGCCCAGACCTGCTTGGTCTTGGGATCCTGAACGGCGTACAGCCGGGAAGCTGCACCGGTTCCGAGGTCCGCCAGGATGGTAAAGCCGCCAAGCTGTTTACCGGGCTTCATTCTGCCGCCGAGTCCGTCCTGTGCCCGCGTCGTCGACTGTGGCCGGTCCGGTGGAACGCACCGGTCGACACCCCTTCACTCCGAGGCGGCCGGGGCCAGCCGAGCTTCGGAGGGCAGCGAAGAAGTATCCATTGCCTCGGCGCAAAGATCAACGCCTGACGATGGTCTTCCCGCCGCCGCCGGCTGCAAAAGCCGTGTTGGCAACGGCTCAAGGCATGATACGAAGCATATCGGCACTCGACGCGGGCGCATCAATACCCGACGCCAAATGCAGAGAGCGACGGCGCGAATGGCCCCGCCTGCGCGGCGTGGCGGCCCTAGAACGACTGGAGCTGTTCCCGCAGGAGCGCTTCGGAGAAGTAGCGCCCCGGTGCGGAGGTGCTGGCGACGTTGCGGTGCAGCAGGACCCGATCATCGGGAATCTCAAGTTCGCGCTGCAGCATGCGGACGAGATCGACGAGGCGCTGCTGCTGGGCGGGCGTAAAAGCCCTGCGATCGCCGTCGCCGATCAGGCAGATGCCGATGGCGTGCCGGTTCAGGTACTCGCCCTGCGGCCCGGCGGTGTGGGCCCCGGGAAGCTGCTCCAGCCAGCGGTAGCCGACGAAGACGCTGCCGTCTTCGGCGCCGCGGCCGTTGCCGATAACGAACTGGTACCCCAGACCCTGGTAGCCGCGCTTGCTGTGCTCGATGGTGAGGGTGTCGCCGCTGCCGTGGCTGGAGGCGGAGTGGTCGATGATGATGTGCGTCCAGCGGTCGCGGTCGAGGGAGACCTTGGTCTGCCAGATGCGTTCGAGCTGTCCGCCGCTGCCGCCGTTGGTGAGGCTGACGATGGGGGCGGTGCTGGAGATGAGCGTCGGGTTCTCGACCCAGGCGAGCACGCCGCCCACGACAGTCATGGCGAAGAGGAGGCTGGTCCAGACGATCGCCGTCCGCGAGAGCCCGTGGGAGCCGGAATGTGCGATGGTCTTCGCCAACTCCTCAACGGTATCGGATCTGCGCGCTTTGTGGGTCAAAAAAGAAGTCAAAGTTTGCCTCGGCGCGCTTCTGTGTGCTGCTAACGCGGTGCGATTCGCGCACGCCCTGAAGGCCATCCAGTCGGAGTTATCCGTACTGCCGCTGCAACGCGAGCAGCCGGGCGCGCCGGGTCAGCGATCCGGTCGCAGCCTTTCGCGCAGGTTCGGCTGTTCGTGTCCGAAAGGATCCGTCACGGTGCGCGGGGGGAGGCGGTAGCGCCGGCGATCGTAGGAGTCGAACTGCGTCAACTCGGTCGTGCGGGGAAAGAGCGGCCTCTGGCAGCCGCACAGGCTGGTCAGCATCAGCGCCGCGGCAAGCGCGACGAGCAGCCCCCGCGCGCTCTCGCCCGCGCGGCGGGCGGCGGGGCGGCAAGTGCGGCTGGGCTGATTCGCTGGCATGGCGGCAGTGTAAGTTCGCCCGGCGTTCGCTGTCGAGCGGCTACGGCGGCGTGCAAAAAGCCGCAACGCCCCGATCCGCTGATCGGGGCGCTGGGAGGAGGAAGCTTCGGTGAACGTCACGTGCTCTGCGTCGCTTCAAGGAAGAACGTTGTTTGCTGCTTGCTTCCCTTGTTACGACGCGGCCCCGGGGCGTGTTCGCAGTCCGCGAAAGAAGTTTGCAGAAATCTGCGGCCCAGCGACGGCCGTTGGCGGAGCGGACGTTCGCCCCCGTGTTAGTCGCCCTTGTTCGCACCATGTTCGGGCATGCGCTCGAGGATCTTGTCGGCCAGGCCGTACTCGATCATCTCCTTGTCGTCGAGCCACTTGTTGCGGTCGCAGTCGCGTTCGATCTGCTTGACGCTCTTGCCGGTCGCCTCGGCGTAGATCTGGTAGACGCGCTCGCGCAGGCGCAGCATCTCGCGAGCCTCGATCTCGAGGTCGGTGGCCTGTCCCTCGATAATTCCGCCGACCAGAGGCTGGTGCATGAGGTTGCGGCTGTTGCGCAGGGCGTAGCGCTTGCCCTTGGTGCCCGAGGCGGCGAGCACGGACCCCATCGAAGCGCACTGCCCGATGCAGTAGGTGCAGACGTCGGGGCGGATGAAGTTCATGGTGTCGACGATGGCCAGGCCCGACGTCACCACGCCGCCGGGGGAGTTGATGTAGAAGTGGATGTCGGCCTTGGAGTCCTCGTTGGCCAGAAAGAGCATCTGCGCCACGACGAGATTGGCCACGTCATCGGTCACCCCGCCGCCCAGGAAGACGATGCGATCCTTGAGCAGGCGCGAGTAAATGTCGTAGGAGCGCTCGCCGCGCCCCGTTTGCTCGATGACGATCGGAACCAGGTAAGACATGTCTGCTGATCTCCCGCCCGCGCGACCCGGAGGCGGCTGCGGGCTGATGTGTGACCGCCGAATGCGGCGTCAGTTCTTCTTGTCGCTGTTCTTGCCGTCGCCCTTGGCCGCCGCGGGGTCGGTCTTGGCGATCACCTCGTCGACCAGGCCGTACTCCTTCGCCTCCTGAGCGCTGAAGTACTTGTCGCGCTCACCGTCCTCCTGGATCTGCTCGACGCTCTGGCCGGTGTGCAGGGCGAGGATCTCGTTGAGCTGGCGCTTGGCCTTGATGATCTGCTCGGCCTGGATGCGGATGTCCTCGGTCTGGCCGGTCACTCCGCCGAAGGGCTGGTGGATCATCACCTTGGCGTGGGGGAGGATGTAGCGCTTGCCCCTGGTGCCGGCCGTCAGGAGGATCGCCCCTCCGGAGTAGGCCCGGCCAAGGCAGTACGTCGAGATCGGGCAGCCGAGGAACTGCATCGTGTCGTAGAGGGCGAGCGTGTCATCCACCGCTCCCCCCGGCGAGTTGATGTAGAAGTGGATCTCCTGGCCCTTCTTCAGGTTGTCCAGGTACAGCATCTGCATCATGACGCGGGCGGCGCTGGCGTGGTTGATCTCCCCGATGAGGAAGACCACCCGGTTCTCCAGCAGCAATTCGTCGATGGTCATCTCCCGCGTCCGCTGGTACTGGACCGGCCCGGGATGAGCCATGGGGCTCAGGCGTATCACGTCTCTCGGATCAAGCGTCATATCAGCCTCTCTGGGGTGCATGGGCATGGGGGAACCCATCATAGGTCGGCTGACCGACCCCGCAACTTGCCTGCTTCGGGGGCTTCGCCGCGAGTTCAGGACAGGGTCGTCGCGGTCCTGGCCGCACCGCTCGCAGGAAGGAATCGATTATTCTCTCGCCGTGACCAATCCCATCGTGATGTCAAGCGAGGTCGAGGCGGCCCTGGGGCGGGGCGGGCCGATCGTAGCGCTGGAGACGGCGGTGTTGACGCACGGGCTGCCGCGGCCGGTGAACCTCGAGTTGGCCCGCGAGCTGGGCGAAATCGTCCGCGCTGCCGGCGCCACACCCGCCGCGATCGCGGTCATCGCAGGTCGCGTCCGGGTGGGACTGGACGAGTCGGACCTGGCGCGACTGGCAACGGATGAGGCAGCGGAGAAGCTCAGCGCCCGCGACCTCGCCTGGGCGATCGCGTCCGGCGCCACGGGCGGCACGACGGTCGCCGGCACACTCGCCGTCTGTGCCCGCCTCGGCATCGAGGTCTTCGCCACAGGCGGGATCGGCGGCGTACATCGCGGCGCCGGCGCGACGCACGATGTCTCAGCCGATCTGGAGCTTCTCGCCCGCACGCGCTGCTGCGTCGTCGCGGCGGGGGCCAAGTCGATCCTCGACCTGCCCGCGACGCTCGAGCACCTCGACCGCCTCGCCGTGCCCGTGATCGGCCTGGGCACGGACCATTTTCCGCAGTTCTACTCGCGCGGCGACGCCGCGCTGCCCGTGCCGCGCCGGCTCGACAGCGTCGAGGAGATCGCAGCGCTGCTCGAGGCGCATTGGAACAATCTTGCCGAGCCGACGGGCGTGCTTCTCTGCAATCCGATTCTGCACGATGCGGCGCTGCCGCTCGCTGAGATCGACGCAGCCATCGCCGAGGCGCAGCGCCGTGCCGACGCGCTCGATGTCCGTGGCCGCGATCTCACGCCGTTCCTCCTGTCGCAGCTTGCCGAGATCACGGACGGGCGCACGCTGGCTGCGAACCTGGCGCTCCTGCGTAACAACGCCGAATCGGCGGCGGAACTGGCTCAGGTTTGGACGCGGTGCATGGGCAGGTAGCGCCGGGGCGCTACTCCTGCACCGGCTCTGCGAGCACCACGTCGAGTTCGGCGCTGGTGACGAACGCATCCGCGCCGCCCACGCGGCCGGTAACGCGCACTGCCGTGACGTTCAGCGGTTCGGCAAGCAGGAAATCGATCGTCTGGAACGGCCGGGCCGCGTCGAGCGCTTCCGTTTGCACCACACCGTTCGGCTCGAACCACTGGCCGTCGACCTGCACCTCGACGTAGCACTCCGTGAAGTAGCCGCCGTTCGCCACCGCGTCGTCGAAATGATTTCCTTCGATGAACCGCACCGCCGCGGCTGTCACCTCGCGATCGTACGTTACGGTGAGCGTCACCCAGTCGCCGGGCGCTGAGCCGCCGTTCTGTGTCGAATAGAAGCCAATCGTGCCTGGGAACTCGACGCCGCTGAAGTTCTGTTCATAGGCGTTGGCGAAGGCGTTGGGGTACTTCACGCCGTAGGTTGTCGTGGGGTCGGGCGGGTCGGACTCAACCGAGGAGGCGGCGCTCACCGTGCCCCCGGCGAGGCGCACCTGGTTGTTGGCGCTTGCCTCGTAGATTGGCCGCAGAGGATTGGCGCGCCACAGGGCGCTGAGCGGCCGCCTCGGCACGAGCCAGCGATTGCCGACGACATCGACGTGCCCGCCGAACGCCTCGATGGCGGCATCAACAACGAGAAGCTGCCGCGCCGCCAGCATCGTCAAAGTGTCCTCTGCATCCTCATCATCTGGAAGGTGGTCGGGCAGGTTATCGCGGGTGATGTCGATGTCGAAGCGATCGGAGAAGTCGACGCCGGGGAATTGCGCGAGCAGTTCGTCGTAGCCGAGCATGAGTCCAAGCAGCCCGCCGAGCGTCGCCGTGGGATTGTCGCTGTCCCAGCCGGAGAGCGTGCCGATCTGGATGGTGCGCTGATAGTCGCCTTCGCCGTAGAGCAGCGCCATGAGCGCCGTCGCGAAATTCACGGACGACTCGTACCAGCCGCGATAGCGAAAGCCGTATTGATTGGCCTCAAGCTGGTAGCGCACGTAGATGGCGTCGCGACAGTCTTCCCACGGCCCCTGCGGCTGCGCCAGGTACCAGCCGACGATGAAATCGATGATGTCAATGCTCTTGGAGGTCTCGGGCAAGGCGCTGCGCGCCTGTTCGATGAGCCACAGGCGCTGGTCGACCGGCTCCAGGTCCGCTGGAATCACCGGCGCCAGCGCGTACATCACGACGAACGCCTGGGCTGCATGGGCGGCGTATCCCTCCGCCGTGGTGCGGATTGGCAGATGCGACAGCCCGAGCGCCGCGGCTGGCATCCCCGGGCAATACGCGCCGAACATCTCCGTCGTGAGCTGCGCGTCGATCATGAGGCTGTGCTTGTTGGCGCACGCCATCCCGGTCGCTGGCGGCAGCACGCCCTCGTCCATCAGCGCCCGCGCCCGCGCATTGGAGACCCAGATGAAGTCGTTGATGTGGGCGATCCATCCCGCGGCGATCTGCTGCGGAGAGAGACTGAGCCCGTGCTGTTCCAGCAGGTACTGATAGACGTACTCGATGTCGGTGTCATCGTCCGCCAGCCAGGGGTCCTGGTCGAGGATGAAC
>CAZZPX010000035.1:0-12623 GCA_964655955.1 uncultured Phycisphaerales bacterium
ACTCAACGTGGGGTATTCGAGCCGGCAGGACTTGTCGGAGATTCTCAACCGCACGACAGCGGGGTACGAGTCGGATCTTAAACCCGTCCTCAGCGGCGAGCAGATCGTGCAGCACCAGGAAATCGTGCGCAGCGTGGTGGCGGCCCCGCACGTGCAGGACTACGCGGTGCGGGCGGTGCTGTCCACGCACCCCGGTGGGGAGTTCGCGACGCCCATGGTGAACCAGTTCGTGCGCGTGGGCGCTTCGCCGCGCGCCGCGCAGGCGCTGATTCTCGCCGGCAAGGTCAGGGCGCTGCATGACGGGCGGGCGAACGTCTCCATGGATGACATTCGCGGCGTGATGCTGCCCGCGATGCGGCACCGGTTGCTCCTCAACTTCGAGGGCGAAGCGGAAGGCGTCAGCACGGACGCGGTGATCGAGAACATCGCAGAAACCCTCCCGCGCGAAGTGATGGCGGCACAAGGGAAATGACGAATGACGAATGACAAATGACGTCTGGTGAACGACGAATCGAAGTTCGACGTCCTCTGCTTTCGTCATTGGACATTCGTCATTCTTCATTTCCCCTCCGTGTGCCCCGTGTTTAACTAAGAACCCGTCTCTTAAGCATGTCGTTTCTCTCCTGGCCTTCCGCACTCCTTGCCGCGGCGCTGACGATTCCGGCGCTCTTGCTGCTCTATTTCCTCAAGCTGCGGCGGCGGCCGGTACGGGTGTCGTCGACGGTTCTCTGGCGCAAGGCGGCGAAGGAAGTCGAGGTCAACGCCCCCTTTCGCCTGCTGCGCTTCAGCCTGCTGCTCCTGCTGCAACTTCTGCTCTTTGCGACGATCTACCTCGCCATCGCCCGCCCGGTTCTCGAACTGCAGGGTCCGGCCAGCACCCGCACCATCCTGGTCATCGACACCTCGGCGAGCATGAGCGCGCGCGACGCGGGCGAAGGGCGGTCGCGGCTCGACGTCGCCAGGGAGCAGGCGCGAGAGATCGCCCGGCGGGCGCTGGGGCGCGGCGGCGCTGGCGAGCTGAAGCTCATCTCCTTCGCCGCCACCGCCCACACGCTCAGCACCTTCGAGTCGAGTCTCGCCCGCGTTGAGGAGTTGATCGCGGGGATCGAGCCGACCGACCAGCCGGGACGCTTCGGCGAGGTGCTGCGCCTGCTCGAGGCGGATCTGAAGGTTGAGGAAGGGGGCGGCGCGGAGTTGCCGCGCGTCGTGCTGATCAGCGACGGCGATGTGCGCTCCAGCACGGAGAATCCCACGGCGATTCGCCTGCCGCCGGACCTGTTCCGTTACGTGCGCATCGCGCCCGCCGAGCCGCCGCGCAACGTCGGCATCGTCTCGATGAACGCTCGCCGCGATTACGACGATCCGGCGCAGGTGCGCGCCTTCGCCCGCCTGGTGAGCGCGCGCAACGACGCCGTGCAGGTGCTGGCAACGTGGCGGCTGGACGGCGAAGTCATTGCCACCGATACGCTCACCCTTCCCCCCGCCGCGGAGGGGGCGCTCGGCGACGCTTCACTCACGCGCGCCCTCGTCAACCGCGACGGCGGCATGCTGACGCTCACCGTGCGCAGCGCCGGCGACGACCCGCTGGCGGCAGACGACGTCTTCGCCCTGGCCCTGCCGCCCATCGAGCGCCTGCGCCTGCTCGTGGTCGCGCCCGGGGGCGAGGCGGACTGGCGCCTGCTCAGCGCCCTGCGCGCCTCCGATCCCGGCGGCATCGACGTCGTCACGCCCGACGCCTATGAGCGCGCCCAGCGCCAGTTCGACGCTGCCCACGATCTGGTGATTCTCGATCGCGTGACGCCGCGCGACGTGCCGGCCCTGCCGTCGATCTCGATCGCGGCCGGTTTGCCGCTGCCGGGCCTGGTCGTGACGCCGCCGAGCGATCCGGGCGCGGACGGCCGCGTGCTCTCCTGGCTGCGGACGCACACGCTCATGCGCTACGCGGGGCTCGACCAGGTGCTCATCGGCGAGACGCGTTCGCTCAAGCTCCCGCCGGGGGGCATCGAGTTGACGCGGGGGGGCACGGGCACGCTCATCGGGCTGCTCGAGCGCGCCGGGCGCAGGCGGCTGTTCATCGCCTTTGACATCGAGCGCACCACCTGGCCCACCTATCCCGGATTCGCGATCTTCATGGACGCGGCCCTCAACTACCTCGCCTACGCCGGCGAGGCTGGACCTCGCGGCTACGTCACCACGACCGAGGCGGCGGCGGTGCGTCTGGCGCCGCGGACGCAGCGCCTGCGCGTCGAGGGTCCGGTCGAGTTCGAGACGATCGCGCCTGCCGATCAGGCCCAGGCGACGCTGCCTGTCCTGCCGCTGGCGGGGGTGTACGAGGTGCGGCAGCTTCCCGGGGACGAGCGTGCGCCCCTCGCCGTGAACCTGGCCGACGCCGGTGAGTCGCGCCTTGCCTCGCCGGAGACGATCTCCGTGGGTGGCACGAGGCAGGGAGCGGTAAGCGCCGCCAGCACCACTCCGCGGGAGATCTGGCCCTGGTTCGTCGTGGCGGCGCTTGTGCTGCTCGTCATCGAGTGGCTGTTCTACCTGCGGCAGGCGAGGCAGTAAGAGAGACCTCGGGAGGCCGAGGGAGCGGAGTCTGTTGACTTCAGCCCACTTGCGGCATCCGGGGAATACCGCAGAGCGGCTCGGGGTCCCTACACTGTTGCTCAACCCACACTGTGAAGGAAACGCACCATGGCCACGATGTCGCTGCTTCGCCTCTCGCTCGCCGGATTGCTCGCCGCCGCCACCACCTCAGCCCAGGAGATCGTCCAGCCATCGGGAACGGAAGAGACCCCCGTCGCCGATGCCCGCGCCCGCCAGGGTGATGCGGACAGTCGGAGGTACCTCAGCTTCACAGGCAATGGTGAATACACCTTCGACGCGGACTTCGACGATGCGGCCGGCGACGTGTCGATCTTCCGCATCGGGGCCGGCGTCGAGGTGGGGCTGCCCGCGGGCGAGCGCGGCCGACTCGCGCTGGGCGTGAAGGAGGAGTTCAGCAGCTATGACATCGGCGGCGCTCCTTTCGGCGGGAGCGCGGGCGATGATTTCGAGCCGCACATCCAGAGCCTGACCGCCCGATACAGTCGGCCGCTGTCCGCCGACTGGTCGATGCTGGTGCTTGCGGATATGACGCTGGCGGGCGAATGGGACGCCGATCTCGACGACAAGATCACTTACGGCGCGGGGCTGCTCTTTAACTACGCGGTCAGCGAGGATCTGACGCTTGGCGCCGGCGCTCGCGTCTACACGCGGATCGAAGACGACGTCATGGTCCTGCCCATGTTCAACATCCAGTGGCAGATCGACGAGCGCTGGCGGCTCGCCGTGGGCCGCGGCGCCACGGTCGCCTACGCCTTCGACGACGAGATGCACTGGACGCTGGATCTCGGCGTGACGTATGAGAATCGCCGCTTCCGTCTCGATGACAGTCACGCTGGCCGGCTGCGCGACGGCGTCATCGAGGATGAGCGCGTGCCGGTGACGCTGGGCGTGACGTTCGAGCCCCACCGCGGCCTGAAAGCTCGCGTCTTCGCGGGGGCGGTCGTGTGGCAGGAGTTGACCGCGGAGGACAGCGGCGGCTCGCGCCTCGCCGAGGAGGAGGCGGATCCGGCCGCAATGCTCGGCGCGTCGCTGACGCTCAACTTCTAAGCGCGCTGCCGCCGCCGGACGTGCGCCGCAACGGGCGCAGAGAAAAGGCCCCGCGCGGGGAGGCGTTTCCTACGCGGGGCCCATCCAGGGCGTTGCAAGTCGAGTTGATCCCCTCCATCATCGCCTGGGCCCGCCGCTTGCCCCGCCCCCGGCAAGCGGACCGGCCGGTATCCCGCCCGTGCGGGCGACGTCTCGCATCACGCTCCAGTCTGCAATTCAGCGGCGGCGAGGCAATTGCGGCGCTGCAACTGCCGGCGGTCAGGTCCGTCTGTAGGGCCTGCGCGGATGCGGCGAGGGCCTCGTCCGTCAAACCCGACACTGCCCCTGTACACTGCCCGCATGAGTGAGGCACGCATCGCCCTCTACGCCGGGTCCTTCGATCCCGTCACGCTGGGTCACCTGGACATCGTTCGCCGCGGCCGCCTGCTCTTTGACGAACTTGTCGTCGCCGTCGGACGCAACCCGAGCAAGGATCAGCTCTTCACGGCGAAGGAGCGCGTGGAGATGCTCGAGCCGCTCGTCGGAGAGATCGTGGCGGCGAGCCCGAGGGGAGCGCCGGTGCGCGTCGCCTCCTACGCCGGACTGACCATCGACTTTGCCGCGGAAATAGGGGCGAGGGTGATCCTGCGCGGCATCCGCAACCTCTCGGACCTGCAGTACGAGATCCAGCAGGCGATCACCAACCACGCCGTCGCGGACACCGAAACCGTTTTCATCCCCTCAAGCCAGATCTTCGCCTACACCAGTTCCAGCCTGATCAAACAGGTGACGGCCCTGGGCGAGAACCTGCAGCGATTGAGCGTGATGGTGCCGCCACTCGTGATTGAGAAGCTGATGGAGAAGAAGCGGGCCGGCCATCCGCTGCTGCGGAAGATCGCGAATGAAACGTACATGGGGGACAGCGACTGAGGGGGCACGGGGACGTCAGCGCCCAGGTCGTGCGACCGCGCGGGCGGGCAGGTGCGCCGGATGGGGAGGGCTGCTAAGCTACGCGGCCCATGCGCATTCGCGTCATCAGCATCGGCACGCTCGCCGCCAACGCGCTCTGGGGCGAGACCCAGCCCGTTCGCACCGGGCACGCCACCACCGCGCTCGTCGAGACCGAGGAGCTGCGCCTCCTGGTGGATCCCGGCCTGCCCGCGCCCGCTCTCGTCGCCCGGCTCGGCGAGCGCGCCAACCTCACGCCCGACAAGATCACCCACGTCTTCCTCACCTGTTTCAAGCCCGACACCTGCCGCGCTCTCGAGGCCTTCCCGCAGGCGAAGTGGCTCATCAGCGAGCGCGAGCGGGAGACGATCGGCGTCAATCTCGTCGAACAGGTGAAACGGGCGCACGAGGCGGAAGATGAAGAGCTGCGCGACGCGCTGGGGCGCGATGTCGCCCTGCTGCAGCACTGCCGGTCCGCCCCGGACTCGCTCGCGCCGGGCGTCGATCTCTTCCCGCTGCCGGGCGTTACGCCGGGTCTGACCGGCCTGCTTCTCTCCGAGGCGAACTCGACGACGCTCATCTGCGGCGACGCCATCGCCACGCTCGAGCACCTCGAGCGCGGCAGCGTCGTCAAGAACTGCTATGACATCAAGCAGGCGCAGGAGTCCTTCCGCGAAGCGATCGAGATCGCGGATGTCCTCATCCTCGGCCGTGACAACCTGACCATCAACCCGACTCGGTTCTCCATGTTCTAGAGTGCCGAATTCCCGGAGTTGGATTCGAGGGGCATTCAGCAGCTATGACGAATCTCGTTCCCATCCCTGACGATCCGCTTGATCTTTCGCTTGACCCGGCACCCTCCGATCCGATCGAGTTGTTCCGCGCCTGGTACGCGCTGGTGCAGGAGAAACTGGATCGGCCGAACCCGAGCGCCATGGCGCTGGCGACGTGCGATGCGCAGGCGCGGCCGAGCGTGCGCATGGTGCTGCTCAAGGAATTCGGCGAGAAGGGCGTCACCTTTTACACGAACTACAACAGCCGTAAGGCCGCGGAGTTGGAAGCCACGGGGCGGGCGGCGCTGCTGTTTCACTGGGATGAACTGGGACTGCAGATTCGCATCGAGGGACCCATCGAGCGCACGAGCGGAGAGACTTCCGACAAGTACTGGGCGAGTCGTTCGCGCGACAGCCAGGCGGGTGCGTGGGCGTCGAGCCAGTCGGCCCGCTGCGAGCATTTCTCCAAGCTGGCGATCGCCTACATCAAGGTGCTGGAGCAGTACGAAGGCCGCGAGATTCCCCGCCCGCCGCACTGGGGCGGCTACCGCGTTGTGCTTGAGTCGATCGAGTTCTGGGTGAGCCAGGAGCACCGCATTCATCACCGCCACCTTTATACGCGCGACGAGTCGGGCGCCTGGGTGAACCATCGCCTTTACCCTTGACGCGCCGCCCCCGCACGCGCGCCGCGACTTGGGGACTCAAGTGTCCATTCCCGCTTCGCTCGCTCCTTGCCTGTGCGAAGGCGGGAACCAGAGTCTCTGCGCCCCCGGATTCTTAGTCGCTGCCGTTCTTAAGGATCTCCGCCGGCTTGCCCCATGTGTCGGCGAAGACCGTCTGCCCGAGCGGCCGGCGCTCGCGCGGCGCCTCGTCGACCTTGCGGGCGCTGTCGGAAAGCTGCGAGGTGTCCTCAACGGCGTAGCCCACGGCGATGGCGGTCATCGCTGCGAAGTCATCCGGGGCCTTGAATTCGTGCTGCGCCTTCTCGGTGTCGATTCCGGCCATCTGATGCACGTGCAGTCCGCGGCGGGTCGCCTCGAAGGTCAGCGTCGCTGCGGCGAGCCCGAGATCGTGCTCCGCCACGCGATTGGGTTTGCCGTTCTTCGTGAAGGTCTTCTTGATGAAGGTGAGCAGGAGAACCGGCACGTGCTTCGCCCACGCCTGGTTCGCCTCGACCAGGCAGCCAAGCACCTTCGCGAATGCCGCCTCGTCGTCGCGCGTGGCAAGCACGAAGCGCCAGGGCTGTTCGTTGTACGACGAAGCCGCCCACCGCGCCGCCTCCAGGATCGCCCGGACGTCCTCACGGGGAACGAGCTTGCTCGAGAAGCCGTAGGGGCTCCAGCGCTGGCGGATGTAGTCATGAATGTCGACGTTCGTCTTCGCTTCCTTGATCAACGCCTTTCCTCCCTTGGCATCCGGGTTCGCCTCAGCAATTGACCTGCGTCACTGCATCGTAGGCCGGATCTGACCTCGCGACAGCGGGCACCCTAGCATGCTCCGTCGACTCGCGCCACGAAAGGAGATGAACCGCGAAGGAACTGAACGCTGGCATGCACCAGTCGATGACGGCTTCCTCGCCGGCGGCGCGGGAGGCGGCGTCCCGGCTGCGCGCTCAACTCTGACACGCCCGGCAGGTCGATCAACCCGAGGCGCCAGGTGCGGTGTCGTCAGAGCCGGCTGAGAGCTGGTCATCGAGGTGGCGGCCAACAAGAATCGCCGCGGGGTACAGGACGACTTCCTCGTGTTGCGCGTGCAGGCGCAGCCGGCGGGCAAAGGTGGCGATGTCGCTCTTGCCTTCCTCCTCAGCCACTCTCTCCAGACGATTCACCGCCTCGTGAATCGCCTCGTGCTCCTTCAGAAAGCTTGGCAGCTTGCGCTCGACTTGCCGGGCCATCTCAATCGCCGTCCGCATCTCTCCTCTCACGTTCTGCTCCGCCAGCGGTTCGAGCAGACCGAGCAGCGGCATGACCAGGCGATTCTCCTCTTCGAAGTGCCCGGCGAGCGCCTGCTGTACATCCCTGGCGGCTTCACCGGTCTTCCCGCCCGCTTGCAGCGCCTGGGCGAGTTCTTCGTGCAGCTGGTCGTGCTCGATGCGGATGGGCTCCGGAATCGCGATAGCGCCCTGAGCTGCGTGCATGGGGCAGACGTGTTCCTGGTGCTGATGTTCCTGCTGCGCCAGGCTGGTGGTTGCCACGGCGAGGGCGCCTCCTGCGATGAGTGCGCCGGTGATGAGCAGGCTGAAATCCTTGCGTTGAAGTTGCATAGCTATCGATCTCCTTCTTTCTTGACTCGCACCTGGGACCTGCTCGCTTCAAGACGACGTGGCAGCGCTGCGGCGCGACCGCTCACGCCGCATCGCTTTGGGGAAGAGCACGTTGTTCTCCTTGTGGATGTGCTGGTGCATGTCCCGTTCAAGCGTCGCGAGGGCGTCGAGCATCGCACGATACGTGTTGCAGGCCCACTCGGGCGGAGCGTAAGCGTCGGTGGCGCTCCGCATGAGCGACAGGGCGTCGCCGGCGCTGTCGTGCTCCGCCTCCATCTGGCGGATGGGATTGGCGATCGAACCGCAGTGGAAGTTCGCCGGCTCGTCGCTCGCCTCCATCTGGCGGATCAGCGGGAAGAGAATGCGCTCCTCCTTGAGCATGTGCGACATCAGCTCATCCTGCAGCGCGCAGAAGGCGTCGCGCACCTGCAAGAGCCGCTTGTCCTTCTCGCCGTGCACGCGCGCCACCTTCTCCGTGATTTGGTCGAGGCGCGGCAACTCCTCGCGCAGGTAGGCGTGGTGCGTCGCTTCGATGTGATCGGCAAGTTCGGTGAGTCCCATGGCGTCGGCATCGACGAGCCGGCCGCTCGTCTGCGCCGGCTCGACGTCCGCCTGCTGAAGCTGCGCCAGCACGTCGTTTGCATCGACGCCGGCCATGGCGCAGGCCTCGGAGAGCGGCAGCTTGCCGCCGCAGCAGTAATCGATGTTCAGCCTCTCGAAGATGCGGGAACGGTCCGGGCGCTGGCGGACGAGATCGCCGACGGTGGAAGTGATGTCAATCGCGGTCATGGAGCAGTCTCTCTTGAAAGGGTGGTTCGTCGAGGCAGAATCATTCAGTGCCGCGGCGGAGCGCTTCGTCTGTCAGCACCTCGCCTTCGACTTTCTGCTGGAGCGCTTCGGCCCCGGCGCGGTCGGTGAAGGCGGCGATGCCCGACGCCATAGGCGTGTGCAGGGTGTCGGAGCGCAGGTAGGTGGCGGCATCGGCGGGCAGCCAGGCGAGCGTCGCGTGGTCGTGCACCCAGCGCTCCAGCACGACGAGGTCCGGGTGTTCGCGCTCGTAGTTGATCTGGCAGTTGAAGTCGTCGAAGAGAATCGGCTCGGGTCCGCGCTCGCCCTCGATGATCGTCGCCGTGGCGAAGCGTTCGTCGGAGATGATCATGTCGCACAGGTCGCAGACGTCTTCGCCGAGGCGCACGGTCGGCGGACCGCCGGCGACCTCGTCGCCGCACCCGGCCAGCATCAGGAATGGAAGCAGAGTCAGGAGGGAAAGAGCCAGGCGAGTCATGCGGGAGCACTCCTGGTAAAAAGCAGACCGGCGATGGCGAGCGAGAGGGCGCCCCAGGCGACGAGCACGCCGAGCAGAATCCACGGGAGCAGCGCTCCCAGCGTCTGCGAGGCGTAGATTCCCGCCGGTCCGAGCACGTCGAGCGAGGCGTTGAGTTCGACGATCACCGCCATCTTGAACGCCTGCAGCGGATTGACGATGGCGAGCGCGAAGAGTTCCTGTACGCGCAGCTTGAAGACGATCGTTCCCGCCATCAGACCCAGGTCGCTGAGAAAGACCAGCGTCAGCCAGGCGAAGACGGCGACGCCGATCGCGACGCTGCTCTTGCGCGTGGCGGCGGAGATGAGAAAGCCCAGAGCGAGCATCACCACCGCGAGCAGGCAGGTGAAGCCGACGAGCAGGAGAAACGAGCCGACCCCAGTGCCGCCCGCCTTCCACGCCAGCACGCCCGCGCTCAGGCCGAAGCCAACGCACAGCGAGGCGCACAGCGCCACGGCGAGCCCGAGGAACTTGCCGACGAGCAATTCCACGCGATTCACCGGCTGGGCGAGCAGGTAGAGCAGCGTCCCGCGCTCGCGCTCACCGGCGAGCGACGTCGCGCCCGCGGTCATCGCCATGAGCGGCACCATGAGCATGATGAGGTTGAGCAGTCCAGCGGCGGTGCGGCCGAAACCGGCGAAGCCCAGCGATCCCGCGCCGGCGAGCGACATGAACGACGTCGCCACCGCCAGCACCGCGAAGGCGATCGTGTACAGGGGAAACCAGCGGCTGCTGAGCGCCTCGCGCAGCTCACGCCGCGCAAAGGCGAGCGCGTTGCCGAACGCTGACGGAACCGGGGGAACATATGTTTGTGATGCGGTCAGTGTCGTCATGACGCCGTCTCCTCGATGTGCACATCGTCAAGCAGTTCGAAGTCACGTACCTGCACCGCCGCCTGCTCCAGCACGCGAATGGGCGAGGCCTTGCGGTCGCGCGGTACGGCGACGCACAGGCCGTGCCCGTTCAGATTCACCGCGTGCCCGGCTTGTCGCAGCAAGTCCGCCGCCGCTGCCTCCGGAGTGTTCGACAGGTGCAGGCGCATCGTCTGCACGCGCCGGCCGCCCCACAGCTCGGACGGCGTTGTGTCGCGCTCGATCCGTCCCTTCTCCATCACCAGCACGCGATCGGCGAGGGCGAGCACTTCATCCGGCCGATGCGAGGCGAAGACGATCGTCTTCCCCTGCGACTTCAGGCTCCGCAGCGTTTCGACGACCTCGCCTCGGCCGGCGGCGTCGAGATTCGACGTCGGCTCGTCGAGGACGATGAGGGGGGGGTTGGCGAGCTGCGCCACCGCCAACGCCAGGCGCTGTTTCATGCCGCCCGACAGGTCGCGCACGCGCTTGCGCTCGTGCCCGGCGAGGTTGACCTGGGCGAGCAGTTCGCCGCAGCGCGCCGCTTCGACGCGGCGCAGGCGGGCGAAGAAGTACATCGCCGCTCCCAGCCGCATGTCGTCGTGAAAGGCGAGTTCCTGCGGCACGTAGCCGATCAGGCGCCGCACCGCCTTGCCGCGCCGCCGCACGTTCAGTTCGTCGACGGTGATGCGGCCGCGAAAACGCATGACGCCGAGCAGGCAGCGGATGAGCGTCGTCTTGCCGGCGCCGTTGCTGCCCCAGAGGGCGAGCGCTTCGCCGGTCTCGACGCCGGCGCTGACGCCGTTCACTGCCGCGACCTTGCCGAACTTCTTGGTGACGTTGTCGATGGTGATCATGAGCGCTCCTTGGCGCCGTTGATGTTGCTGTGCAGCGCCGCGCCGGGCCGACCCGCGAAGAGAACGAGCGACAGAGCCGCGGCCCCGATCAATCCCGCCGCCGCGAGCGCCATCAGCGCCGGGTGCGATGCCGCAGCGGAAGCCGTCGCGGCGGCGGGGGGCAACATCAGGGGCGCCGGATCGGTGAACTTCGGTTTGGGCTGAATCTCGGGAAGCGCCCGGGCGGTGAACTCCACGGCATGCTGGGCGGGCGTATGCACGAACAGCCGCAGGTTCGGCTCGCGCGCGAGCAGGTTCTCGAAGAGGCTCGCCGCCTCGTAAGGCAGGTCGCCCCGGCCGTCGCCGTCGGCGTCGAAGCCGGCGTAGTCCGACCAGAAGTTGCCGCGCCCGTCACTGTGAAACTGGTTCAGAGTGAGCTCGCCGCGGCCGTGCACCGCCGCCTGTTCCTCGTTCTCGACGAAGCCGTTGCCCGTGAGCACGTTGTCGTGCGTGTTGGGCGTCATGAGAATGCCGATCTCGTTGAAGGCGACGATGTTCTCTGCGAAGAGACCCGTGGCGTCGACGGAGGAGGGGCTGTTATCGATGTAGCTGCCCACGCGGTTGGCGAGCATGCTGTTGCCGCGCACAATGATGTCGTCGCAGTCCTTGAGGCCCAGGCCGTAGCCGCTCGCGCCGCGGTTTTCGATGAGTGTGTTGCCGGTGAGCGTGATATTGTTGCTGTACATGAGGTACACGCCGACGGAGTTGTTGCGCAGAACATTCCCGGTGAGCGTGGTGTTGTGGCTGTACATGAAGTGAAGGCCGTAGCGGCTGTTGGTGACGTGGTTGCGGCGAATCACAAGATCCTCGGAGTACCAGAAGACCATGTCGCGCGAGCCGTCGACGACGTTGTCCTCGATGGTGCAGCCGTGGCTCCACCACAGGCGGATGCCGTCGCCGCGCCGACCCGGCTCCATGTCCTTGCCGGTGACGCTGTTGCCCCGGACGATGGAATCGGGGCTGGTGCGCAGGTCGATGCCGAAGAGCGCATCCTCGACGACGCAGTTCTCGATCGTCACGGGCCCGCTCGCGGCGCGGATGCCCGCCGGTTCGCCGCTGACGTTGTCGCCGCTGCCGCGCACGGTGAGGTTGCGCAGCGTGACGTTGGCCGCGGTGATCTCGACGACCGTGCCTTCGCCGCCGCCGTCGATGATCGCGCCCCCGCCGCCGTCCAGCGTGACGGCCTTGCCGATGCGCAGGTGTCCGCTGTACACGCCGTGCTCGAGGCGCACGCTCGCACCTTCTTCCGCCGCCTCGATCAGCGCCGCAATCTCGTCAGTCGAGCGCGGAAGCTGCGGGTCGGCGTAGGCAAGCGCAGAGGCGAGCAGCAACGCCAGGATTGGGAAGACGCCTCGCCTCATTCCGCGGGTGCTCCTTCCCGAGTCGAAGTGACGAGCGGCTTGTAGGCGCGGCGGTGGAAGTAGAGCGCCGCGATCAGCACCAGCGAGGCGACGCTGCAGAGAATCAAGCCGGTCCCCGGTGAGGCGACTGTCTTGAACTGGCCTACCATCCCCGTGCCGAGAATCGGCGGCACGAAGGGCTCCACCGCGTTCGACAGCGGCGCATCCGGATCGAGATTCATCCCGAAGTGACTCATCCACAGGTGCAGATCCAGCAGGAAGACAGCGGGGAAGAGAATCGCCGGCAGAACCAGCAGCGCCGCCCAGCGGTTGTGGATCCAGGAGGCGAACTCCAGCATCACCACGAAGAAGATCAGCACGTACACGCCGAAGCGACGCTCGAGCTGTGCCGCCTCTTCGAGCGGCCGCATGCCGATGTAGTGATTCAGCCCGTCGATCTCCGCGACGTCGCCGATGAGGTGATTCACGTACGCGGTCAGGTGCAGATTGTCGGGATACTGCGGCGCGACCAGTTCCATGTGCCAGTAGGGCAGGAAGAGCGACACGAGAATGAGCACGCGCGCCACGAGCAGGCGCC